>JAYURF010000521.1:0-3279 GCA_043756365.1 Acidimicrobiales bacterium | reverse complement strand
CGAGCGCGAGGTTGCTCGGCAGTGTCCATGGGGTCGTGGTCCAGGCAAGGATCCGTTCTCCGGAGTCAAGTTGGAACGCAACGGTGAGCGCCGGATCCTGACGATCGCGGTACACGTCGTCCATGCGCGTCTCGGTGTTGCTCAGCGGGGTCTCGCAACGCCAGCAGTACGCCAGCACCCGGTATCCCTCGTAAACCAAACCCTTATCCCACAGTGTCTTGAAGGCCCACATGACGCTCTCCATGTACGACAGGTCGAGCGTTTTGTAATCGTTGTCGAAATCAACCCAGCGCGCCTGGCGGGTGACGTATCGGCGCCAGTCGTCGGTGAACTGCATCACGCTCGTGCGGCAGTAGTCGTTGAACCGATCGATGCCGTAGGCGGCAATCGCCGGATGGCCGCTGATCCCCAGCTCCTTTTCTGCGACGACCTCGGCGGGCAGCCCGTGGCAGTCCCACCCGAAGCGCCGCTCAACCCGCCTGCCGCGCATCGTCTGGTAGCGCGGCACAGCGTCCTTCACGAAACCGGTCAGCAAGTGCCCGTAATGCGGGAGCCCGTTGGCGAAGGGCGGACCGTCATAGAACACGTACTCGTCGGCATCACGGCGCGCATCGATCGATGCCTGAAAAGTGTGATCGGTCTGCCAGAAGTCGAGGATCTGCAACTCGAGGGCGGGGAATGACGGATGGGGGTCGACGTTCGGGTAGCTCAACGGTGTGTCTCCTGCGATGGGGTCATCTGCCAGGGACGAGACGAGCCCGCGTTACCACCCTGTTTGCCGGGAGCCGCAGCCCCTGACCACTCCGTTGCGCCAGCGATATCGGGCTGGACCCGTCCGGTTCTACTGACTGTTCCGCTGCTGCGGACCAGGGTTCTTCCGAAGGCTCAGAGGTGATTGCCTCGTCACAGCCGTGTTGTCTAGGGTAGGGCCTGAACGCGTGTTCAGGAACTGGATCTGAATGAACCGATGCCCGATGGCGGAGTCTTGCCGTCGGAGGAGCCCGGCAGCCCACTCGGGGGTGTCGAGTCGATCAATTCATCGCTGCTCGGCGGCGACATCTGCGCGTCGTCGCGCACGATCGGCACCTGACCGCTGTTCAACGGCGGAAACGACATCGAAACTCGGTCGGTGCTGGTGCTGGACAGCTCGGGGCGATCGGCGGGGGCGAGGCCGGCGGGCACGCGCTCGGCCAGATCCTTGAGCGCCACCGAGGCATCGCGGACACGACTGCGTTCTCCGGCGACGTGACGCTCGAGCACTTCCACATCGGCCAGCAGGCTGTCTCGCTTGGTGACGAGTGCGGCGTATTCGGCTTCGGCGCGGATGTGCTCGTCGCTCCGGGCGCGGCGGGCATCCTCGGCCGCCTCGTCGACCAGACGCTTCGCAGCAACCTGCGCTCGGTCGAGCTCGGCGGAGGCATCCGCCCGGGCAACAGCGGTCATCGTCGTCGCTTCGATTTCGGCCTTCGAACGAATCGCCGCCGCCTCGGCCTGGGCATCGGTGACGGTCGCGTCGGCGGTGCGCTGGGCGAGCAGCAGCGTGCGGCTGATGTTTTCGGTGTCGTCCGACGAGACCGGTGCCGCTGCCGGGGCGGATATCGGTGCAGCTGAGACGGCACTGCCGCTGTGCGACGCGTCTTGCAGCTTCGCAATCGCCGCCCGGGCCCTGGCTTCCATCGCCGTTGCCTGCTGCTGCGAGGACTCGAGACTGGACGAAACCTCGACGAGGTAGGACCGGACCTCGTCGGGGTCGTATCCGCGCTTGACGATCTTGAACGTTGCGGCCGCAACGGCCTGCGGGCTGAGTTCCATGGCCCGCATCATAGTTGACCGTGCCGGCGACGCTGATGGATGCTCATTCGAATCCTTCACCTGCGTAGGAGCCACCGCGTGCACCGGCTGGCTTGAGTAGATACACCCCGGAAGCAACCTTTTCCATGGTTCCGTCGAGCCCGTAACACAGCCCGGAGGCGAAGTCGATCAACCGCCGGGACACCTCGCGATCGGTCGCTTCGAGATTCATGATCACCGGTTGACCGTCTTTGAACTTGTCGGCGATCTCCTGGGCCGAGTCGAAACGGCGCGGTCGGATGGTGTACGGATCGGAACCCATCGAGGACCCCCCTCGCGATGCTGTGGACGAGCGAGCAGGATTGCTCGGACGGGGATGGACACTCGAGTCGTCGTTGGCCGGTTGCGGACGACGCGCCACCGGACCTTCGTCGCGGGACGGAAAGCTCGGTCGGGCGGGGACAGCGCGCACCGAGACATCGTCGTGATCTCCACCCGAGCGGGGTCCACGGCCGACGGGCTCGTCGAATCGCTGCTGGCGGGAGCGCTGTGGGCGCGGCTCATGGTCAGGCTGCGGATTGTAGTCGTCGTAGGCATCGTCGGGTCCGAGCCCGAGATACTCCATTGCCCTCTTCCAGATCGACATCCACCCTCCTCCTGGTCGGATGAGGCTAGCTCATCGCATCAGCGGAAAGGTGGACGATCACCGAACAACGCATTCCCGACCCGCACCTGGGTCGAACCCTCGCCGACGGCGATCTCCAAGTCGTCACTCATGCCCATCGAGCACACGGACAACCCGAGCGAATCGACTAGCGCGCGCACACTGGCGAACCCGGTCCGCGTCGTGGCCGTCGAGGAAGCCGTGGGGCCGACCGTCATCAACCCCAGCGGCACGAGGCCGAGGTGCATGCACGCGTCGACGATCGTCGGGGCTGCGGCGAGCGAGCACCCGCCTTTGTCCGCAGCGATCTGCCCGTCGTCGTCGGCGGTGATCACCTGCACCAGCACCGCCACACCAGGAGAACGCTTGGCAACTTCGGTCGCCAGCGAGACACGGTCGATGGTTTCGTAGACATCAACCACTCCGGCGACCAGACGCACCTTGTTGGATTGCAATTGGCCGATGAAGTGGACCGGCGGTCGTGGATCGACCTCGGTGAACTTGGCAACCAGCTCCTGGGCGTAGTTCTCACCAATCGAATCGCACCCGGCGGCCATGGCCGCCCGCACCGCATCGGCGCCGAATGTCTTGGTGACGGCCATCACCTGCACGCCAATGCCGCCGGCACGCTCGATCCGAGCGCGCACCACCGCAAGCATCTCGGCGACTGCGGCGACGCTGATCGCCACGGGCCTCAGGTGATCCGCACCGACACCGCACCGCCCGTCACCGGCGCGAGGACGTCATTTGAGGAACGATGGAACGTCGAAATCGTCGTCGTCGTCGAGCGGATCAACGGCCTCGTCGGCGAACAGGTCCTTCAG
>JAYURF010000520.1:0-3281 GCA_043756365.1 Acidimicrobiales bacterium | reverse complement strand
CTGCGGCTCGACCGATCGGCGTGCACGGGCTGGCGTCGATCGCGTCGCGCATCCAACCCCGTTCGATCGAAACGGAGTCGAAGGGGTCGACGTGGCGCTCGGCGAGCAACTCGACGAGGGAGGCGGACCGGGGAACATCGTTGCCCGCAGTGCGCGGGTCCTCGGGATCACGGAAGTGGGCAAGCGCGGCCACCGCATCGCCGGCTGAGCGTGCGCTCATACCCACGTAGCTGAACGAGATGGGCGCCGAGCCGACGTGAGCGTCGGCCACCAGCCGGGCGCGGCCATCGGCGCGAGTGGCGACCAGCGTCCGGCAGATTGCGGGCACCGCTGCGCCTGCGGCAACGAGCGCGACGACGGCGATGCTCGGATCGGTCCCGATCAACCGGCGCAGCGGGGCCGTGCGCAGCGACAGCTGCTCGGTCAGATCAGTGACCACCACGGTGTGCGTCTGAATGGCGGTCGACCGGTCACGGCTGAAATCAAGGAGCTCGCGTGACGACAGGATTCGGCTCGATCCCACGCCGTCGGCGATGTGCGGCAACGTGCGCACCCACTCCCAATCGCCGGGCTGCTCGGTGACGACCACGAGTTGCCAGTCGGCCGGCCCGGTCGCGATCGCCAGTTCGACGAGTGCGGCCCGTATCAATGCCGTTGCCTCAGCGCCGCTCAGTGCGACCCGCGCGTTCGGCCCGAAGGACACACGCACCGGCTGCTCGGGTACCGGCATCGAGGTGTTGATGAGGCCGTCGTCGAATGCCGACACGTCCGCAAACACCGGCTCGAACGTGACGTCTCCCGCTCCGAGGCATACCTCGAACGCGTCCGGGTGTCCGGCTCGGCGTCGCCAGATGTGCGCGGCGCCGCCGTGCAGGTCTCCGATCGAGCGGTGGAGCCAGCGAGAGTGTGCGACATGGAACGCCGACCACTCGCCGGTCTGCCCGGATATCGAGCACTCGAGGTGGGCCTCGGCCTCGGCAACAGCCAATCCATGTTCGCGAACCCTCCGTCGATAGGTCACCCTCCCGCCGATCCACGTCGCGATCGCGACCGCGGCCCCGATCAATCCGAACAGCATGAACATCGATTGTCCGACCACTAACGCGATCACTGCCGCACCCGCCAGCGCGACCGTTGCCGGCAGCAATCCGCCGTTGCCCGGCGTTGCGGGCGCCGGTCCGACGGTGCGTCGCTGGACCGGAACAGCCTCCCAGTGCGGCACGGTCCGGGGGATGCGATTAACGGTGATGCTGGCGTGCGCGGCCTCGGCCCCGATCTCTCCGGAGATGTCCCTTTCGCGACCGGTCCGACGCGAGCGGGTGAGGGCGAGGGTGCTCGACCCGACGTTGATCGAGTCGCCGGTGATGCGTGCCGGGGGTCGTCCCGCGAGTTGGACGACCGCCCAACCCTGGCCATCTCGCCGCACCCGCAGATGGAACGGCTCGAGCAGTGGATCGTCGCAGCGGATGTCGGCCTGGGCAGCGCGGCCGACGACGACGTCGCTCGTAGCCGAGAAGGCGAACGAGCGTCCGGCATCGGGACCGCTGACCCAGCAGGCGCTCCAGCTCCCTTCGGCGTGCCCGGCGAGGCCGGCGAGGCCGGCGGCCGACGAGACGGGTTGCGTGTCTGGGAGTGACTGGGTCGCTGGTTCCATGATCACTGACGCACGTCGGGGCCCCGTGCTCGGAAACCGAGTCGGTCAACCCACGCAGAAGCGACACCCCGCGCGACCGGCCGCGACGCCGGCACTCACACGTGTCGTGACCTGGGAATGTGAGTCCCGGTTGGGCCGGGCTGACGGCGCGTGTGAGGTGTAGGTGAGGGGTTGCCTGACGAAGTCTTGACGAACCTCGGTACCGGAGCACCCCGCGGGGGAGCTCAGCGGTGAGGGTCGCGGTGAGGGGTGTTCGTCATCGTTGCGCCCATGTCATCTGCCCCGTCATCCCCCCGCCCGTCATCGCGCTCGCTCATCATCCGACTCCAGCAGGAGTGGGACCGGCTCAGTCGATCACCCCGGTCGATCCGCCGTGCACAGGCATGGGGGTGGCGATTCGAACACGTCGAGTCCCTCGACGAGATCTTGGCGATGACCGGCTACAGCCGCACCCCGGCCGAGCGTGCAGCGGCCCGCCTGATCGACGGCGACGAGGTACTTGGGCTCCTTGTCGGACTCGCCCGAACGGATGAACTTGCCGGCCGGCTGCTCCTCCAGCGCCTCCTGCCGGGAATGTGCACGACGGCCCGACGACGCAGTCGTAACCCGTGGGATCTCGATGCTGCCCTCGACGAGGTGGTGGCCACGGCGTGGTCGACGATCCGCAATTACTCCGTCGACCGCAAGCCCCACTTCATCGTGCCCAACATGTTGCGCGACATCGAGTACCGCGCGTTCGTGCAGCCCGGTCGGCGGCGGGCCACCTTCATCCCCCAGCCGGGTCACACCTTCGACCGGACCGCTTCGTCGCCGACCGTTCTGTCGGCCGCCGAGGAACTTGCCGAGCTGTTGGACATTGCCGAGCGCTCGGGAATCGACAGCTCTGATCTCGACCTCGCCCGTCGGCTCGCCAGTGGGCAATCCACCGCCGAACTCGCCGTCGAGTGCTGCGTCACCGACCGCACGATCCGCAATCGCCGTGACACGGTGACCTACCGGCTCCGCCAGGTCGCGCTCGCGTGTGCGTAACGCCATGCAGATCGCGCTGTCCGGGGTGTGCTCAGGGTCGTTCCGTGAACGTGGCTCGGCGCTTGCCGAGGAACGCGGCGATCCCCTCCTGTGCGTCGGGCGACAGCGCAGCTGTCGACATCATCTCGACGGCGAGGTCGTAGGCGGCGGGCTGGTCGAGGCCGACTTGCGCGTAGAAGCCGCGCTTGCCGAGCGCCTTGGAGCGCTCGCTGCCGCGGGTCGCTCGACCGATGAGGTCGGCGACCGCAGCGTCGAGTTCGGCGTCAGGCACTGCGCGATTGATGAGTCCCCACTCAGCCGCCGTCGCGGCGCTGATCGCATCGCCCGTGAGCGCCATCTCGAGCGCTCGCTTGCGGCCGAGGTTGCGGGCCACCGCAACGAGCGGCGTGTGACAGAACAGGCCGCCCTTGCCGCCCGGGATCGCGAACGATGCCGATTCGGCGGCGATCGCCAGGTCGCAACTGGCCACCAACTGGCAGCCGGCTGCGGTGGCAAGTGCGTGCACCCTGGCGATGACCGGCTGCGGGATCGATTGCAGCGTGTCCATCATCTCGGTGCACACCTCGAACAGATGTCGGGCGGCCGCGAGGTCGCTGCC
>JAYURF010000519.1:0-9250 GCA_043756365.1 Acidimicrobiales bacterium | reverse complement strand
AAGACCGCAGCCAACAAGACCGCAGCCAACAAGACCGCAGCCAACAAGACCGCAGCCAACAAGACCGCAGCCAACAAGACCGCAGCCAACAAGGCCGTCGCCAGCAAGGCCGTCGCCAACACGACCGCCGCCACGAAGACCGTCGCTCCAGTCTGACTCGACGTAACGCTGACGACCCGTGCGGTAGAACGCACGAATCCGCACGGGTCGCAAGCACGGCGTTGCACTACGGTGCACGAACCATGTCGTTCCGCTTCGCATCACGAACCAGCGGCCTGCGTTCGTCGGCGATCCGTGACCTGTTGAAGGTGACGGAACTGACAGACATGCTGTCGCTTGCCGGCGGGTTACCCACGCCCGACAGCTTCCCGCTGCTCGACCTGCGCCGCGAAGCTGACCGGCTGCTCAGTGAATATGGGCCGAAGGTGGTGCAGTACTCGGCCACCGATGGCGTGATCGACCTTCGCAGGTGGATCGCCCGGCACTACTCGGCGGAGCTCGGTCGACCAGTCGCGGTCGACGGGGAGATCCTCGTCACGCACGGTTCGCAGCAGGCGCTCGATCTGCTCGCCAAGGTGCTCGTCGATCCCGGCGACGTGGTGGTGTCGGAGTCGCCTGCGTACCTCGGCGCTGTGCAGGCGCTGGAACTGTTCGAGCCGCGCTTCGAAGCGATTCCCGGCGACGCCGACGGGATGCAGGTGGGGGTACTTGCCGAACGCCTGGCCGCCGGCCTGCGCCCAAAGGTGATCTACGTGGTCCCGAACTTCCACAACCCGTCGGGCGCGACGATGTCGCTCGAGCGTCGACGTCTACTCGCCACGCTCGCCGACGACTACGAACTGCTGGTGATCGAAGACGACCCCTACGGTGCGATCCGCTTTGCCGGCGATCCGCTGCCCCCCGTGGCCTCGTTCACCACGCGCGCGGTGTACCTGAGCACGTTTTCGAAGATCGTTGCTCCGGGGTTCCGGGTGGGCTGGATGATCGGCCCGCCCGACGTCATCGCGTGGGCGACACGCGCCAAGCAGGCTGCCGACCTACATACCTCCACCTTCGCCCAACAACTGCTGACCAACCTCGTCAGCCAGCCGGGTTGGCTCGACGCGCAGAAGGAACGGATCCTGCCGATGTACCGCTCGCGATGCGATGCACTGTGCAACGCGCTGGCTGCTGCGTTCGGTGATCGCGTCTCGTTCCTGCGGCCAGAAGGCGGCATGTTCGTGTGGGCCGACTTCGCAGGTATCGCCGACACCAACGCCCTGCTTGCACGGGCCCTCGAGCGTGGCGTCGCGTTCGTTCCCGGAAGTGCCTTCACCATCGACCAAACCCCCGACTCCAAGGCACGTCTGTCGTATTCGACACTGAGCGTCGACGAGATCGGCGTGGCGGTCGAACGGCTCGCGCTGGCGGCCTCCGACCTCAACTGACGTGCCTGCGCCCGGCCGGGCGGCGGGCCAGGCGAGGGGACCCCTGCGTTGCGGGACCGCCGGTGTCTGCTGCATAGGGTGGCGCCGGTGTCTGCGCATAGGACGGCACCAACCTCGCTCACGAACAGGAGAACCTCATGGGTGTTTCGCTCGCCAAGGACTCGATCGATCTCGGCATCGTCGTCAACGACATGAATGCTTCGCTCGCGTTCTACCGCGACCTGCTCGGGCTCGAATCGGCGGGTGAGTCGCCGATGCCGGGCGGCACGATGCACCGGCTGATGTGCGGCACGAGCACCATCAAGCTGGTGAGCCCGTCGAAGCCGCCGCCGGCCAAGGCAGCTCCCGGCGGAATCCCGGGAGCGACCGGCTACCGCTACTGGACGATGTCGGTGTCGAACATCGACGAGATCACCGGCGAATGCGCCGAAGCGGGAGTGAAGGTGGTGGTGCCGGTTCGCGAGGTGCGCCCCGGGGTGACGATCGCCATCGTCGAAGACCCCGATGGAAACTGGGTCGAGTTCCTGCAGGCGGACTGATCCTGCGTGGCACTCGTTTCGTTCTTCCGGCAACTGGAACTACTCGCCGACGCGGCCCCCAACAGAGCCGCTGTCACCTGTGGGGATCGGTCGATCACCCGCCGACAGCTCGTCGAGGAGGCCAACGACCTTGCCGTCGACCTGCACTCGCGCGGGGTGCGCGTCGGCGACATGGTGACCATCGCCCTACCCAACTCGGTGGATTGGTTCGTCGCCTTCGTCGCCGCGTGGCGCCTCGGTGCCGTGCCGCAGCCGATCTCGTCGCGCTTGCCGGCGCGCGAGGTCGCGACGATCATCGATCTGGCCAACCCCCATGTGGTGATCGGGGTGCTTGACGGGTCGGTGCACGATCGCTCCAGCGTGCCCAGTGGTTACCGGCCTGCACGCGCCACGGCTGTCGACATCGCCGGGCTCGACGCGCTCGGCGACCCCGTCTCGCCGGCGTGGAAGGCACCGACCTCGGGGGGATCGACGGGACGCCCGAAGCTGATCGTGTCGGGGGATCCGGCACGCCTCGACACCGACGAGGTGGCGCCGCTACTGCTCGGCGCCGACGGCTGCTTGGTGATGCCAGGCCCGCTGTACCACAACGGGCCGATCGTGTGGTCGTGGCAGGCGCTGCTGCACGGCAACCATGTGGCCGTGCTGGCCCGCTTCGACCCAGAGGCGACGTTGGCCGCGATCGAAACCCATCGGGCAACGGTGGTCTACCTCGTCCCGACGATGATGAAGCGCATCTGGCGTCTCCCCGACGAGGTGCGCGAGCGCTACGACCTGAGCAGCCTGCGGGTGGTGTGGCACTTGGCCGAACCCTGCCCCGTGTGGCTCAAACAGGTGTGGATCGACTGGCTCGGTCCCGAGCGGATCTTCGAGCTGTACGCGGGGACCGAGGCGCAGACGCGCACCGTCATCACCGGCCCAGAGTGGCTCGCCCACCGTGGCTCCGTCGGCTACGCCGAGCCCGGTTCGGTGAGCATCACCGACGCCGACGGCAACGATGTCGCGGCCGGAGAGATGGGTGAGGTCTGGTTGCGTCGCGACCGCGACGCGCCCACCTACTACTACGTCGGCGCCGAGGCTCGAAGCCGTGATGGTGGCTGGGAATCGCTTGGCGATATGGGGTACGTCGATGGTGACGGCTACCTGTACCTCGGTGACCGGGCCGCCGACATGATCCTGTCGGGTGGCGCGAACATCTATCCGGCCGAGATCGAGTTTGCCCTTCAGGAGCATCCGGCGGTGCGGTCGTGCGCGGTCATCGGCTTGCCCGATGACGACATGGGCAACGTCATCCACGCCATCGTCGAGGCAGACATGACGACCATAGATCTCGACGAGTTGCGAGTGTTCCTCGGCGAGCGGTTGGTCTCGTACAAGGTGCCGCGAACGTTCGAGTTCGTCGGCGAAGCGCTACGCGACGACGCCGGTAAGGTCCGCCGCTCGGCCCTGCGCCAATCCCGCCTCCCGACCTGACCCGCCGCGCAAGCCGGATGGCTGACCCGCCGCCTGACTGTGACCCGCCTGGCGCTCCGGCCGGCAATCCGGGTGGCTGGCCGTCGGTTCCCTTGCGGATCACGGGCGTAGGCGGCCGGCTACGAGGCGCAGCACCTGATCGGCTCGGTCGAGGGCGACAGCCCGGTGCGACACGGCGAGCACGGTCGTGCCGGCCGCCGCCAGGTTGTTCCACAACTCGAGTTCGGTCTCCACGTCGAGCGCACTCGACACGTCGTCGAGCACCACCAGTTCCGGCGTGTGGACGAGCGCCCTCGCGGTCGCCACCCGCTGGCGTTGACCGCCCGAAAGACGCAGGCCGCGCGGCCCGATCAGGGTGTCGGCGCCGTCGGGCATCTCGGCGATGTCGGCAGCGACGGCAGCGAGGTGCAACGAGCGCTCGAGGAGCACGAGATCGAGCGGGCCGAACCCGATGTTGTCGGCGACCGAATCGGAGATGAGCTGCGGCACCTGTGGCAAGAACCCGGCGTTCGGGGGGATGAGGAATGCGGCCCGGTCCGCCACGACCACACCGTTCCAGGTGACGGTGCCGGTGACGTGCGCCTGGTGGGCAAGGCCGAGCAGGGCGCGCAGCAGTGTCGACTTGCCGGAACCCACCTCACCGGTGACGACAGTGAAGCTGCCCCGCTCGATGGTGAGACCGATGTCATGGACGCCGCCACCCGATGCATAGACCGCATGGAAATCCGCAAGCTGCAACCGTTGCAGAGGAACCCGTGTGGGTCGCCGAGGTCCGCTCGGCGGGCGCGGTTCGTTGATCCGGATCGGCAGGGCTCGCGGCGTCACCGTGTTGGCGACGTCCTGGTTGGCGACGAGCAAGCGCATCCGGTCGAAGGCCACCCCGGCCTGCTTGTGCCGGGCAAGCACCCGGCCGACCATTCGCGGTAGGAAGCTCAGCCAGCCAAGGTACGCCGTGAACAACGCAAGCTCGCCGACATCGAAGCGGCCCGCGGCGAATGCCCCGGCGCTCACGATGAGCACGAGCCCGAGCCCGATGTCGGCGCTGCCCTGGCTGAACGCCTCGACTCCCTCGTCGAGCACCCGGTCGCGCACCGCGGTGTGCCGACGACGATCGACCATCACCTGGAGGCGTTGCATCGTCGGGTCGATGGCCGCGTTCACCTTCACCGTGGTGGCCGCGGCCATGATGTCGCCGAGCATGCCGCTGACCGCGGCTGCGGCCGCCCGGTCGGCTACCCGGTAGCGCTTGATGCGCGCGTCGAGCAACCTGGTGACCAGCGCCACACCGAGAAGCGGGAGCACCAAGACGGCCGTGGCGCGCGCATCGGTGCTGCCGAGCACGATGCCCGCCAGCACGGTGAACATGATCCCGGCGGACACATCGACGATGCCGTCGATGAACTGGGTGACATCTTCGGTGTCATCACGGAAGTGGGTGAGTGCCTCTCCCGCCGAGCCGACCGGCTGGCCGGCGTGCAGGCCACCACTGGCCACCTGCGCGGCGAGGAGATTGGCGCGCAGCAGGCTTTGCATGTGCACCCACGTCTGTGTCCACACGATGGCGGCGTAGTGGATGGCGGCCATCCTGGCGACTTCGCACACCACGAGGAGTCCGGCAACGGCATACACCGCGTTGGTCTCGCCGAGGGAGAGCGCATCGAAACCGCGGCCGAGCAGCCAGCCGATCGGAACTGGGAAGATGAAGAACACCAAGAACGCGATCCACCCGCCCCAGAATGTTCGCGGGTCCTGCTGCGACACTCGCCAAGCGAGTCGCCACATGCTCATGGCGACACCGGCTCGCCGGACACAGGATCATCGTCGAGCGCGAGGGCAAGCAGCCGGTGGAAATGACCGGTGTCGTCGGTAACGAGCGCCGCCCGCTGACCGGCTTCCATCACGCGGCCGTGATCGAGCACCACGATGTCGTCGACGTGGCGAAGTGTGGACAAACGATGTGCGACCACGATGGTCGTGCGACCGCGGATCAGCGCCGCGATTGCGCGCTCGAGGCGCTCCTCGGTGTCGGGGTCGATGCGCGCTGTCGCCTCGTCGAGCACCACAACATCTGGATTGCGCAGCCAGACGCGGGCGAGCGCTAGCAGTTGCGCCTCGCCCGCCGACAACCCTGCACCGCCCGAGCCGAGCTCTCGGTGAATGCCGGCTTCGGCGAGCGAGCCAAGCCCGACGTGGCCCAATGCTCGGATCACGTCGTTGTCGCTTGGATCGCTCGAGAACATGGTCACGTTGTCGCGGACCGTGCCGGAGAACAGTTCGACCTCTTGGGGGATGAGCGCCACTCGGCGGCGCAGCTCGTCGAGGGAGATGTCGGCGATCGGGACGTCGCCGAGGCGGACGGTTCCGTCAGTGGCCTCGACGAGGCGGACGGCAAGGCGCGACAACGTCGTCTTGCCGCTGCCGCTGCGTCCGACGATGCCGACGGAGCGCCCCGCAGTGAAGTGGAGGTGGATGTCGGCCAGCACGTCTGGTTGCCCCGGCACACCGTCAGCCGGTATGCAGGTTGCGGTGTCGGTGTAGGCGAACGAGACATGATCGAACGTCACCGAGAGCGGCCCAGGTGGCGGCGAGGTGCGGCCTTCGTCGGGGATCGTGGCGCGTACCGCCAGCAGGTCGATCACCCGTACCATCGCGCCGTTCGCCTTCTGCACAGTCTCGAGCTGATCGACCACGTCTTCGAGCGGGCGAGACAGCAGCATCACGTACTGGAACAGCAAGAACGCGGTGCCGATGCTGATCAGGCCGCGGCCGACCATCACGCTGCTGGCGATCAGCGCGACCACCGAACCCCCGGCGACCGACGTCTGCACCGCCCACCACATCCGCAAGAACGCGTTCTCGCGCCGCACCGAGCTGGAGAGCGCGGCGGCACTGTCACAGACGAAGTGGAACATCGCGTGTTCGGCGGCACCGTTGGAGCGGATGTCCTCGGCCGCGGTCAGCCGTTCTTCGATGCCACCGTAGAGCTGCGCGTACGACCCCATCTCCGCTGATGCTTCGCCAACGGCCCGGTGGCGGCCGCGCACGACGACGCCCACCGACATCGCCGTGTAGACCAGAGTGCCGAGTGCCAACCGCCAATCGAGCACCGCCAGCACCATGATCATGCCGACCACCATCACTGCCGCGCCGAAAGCTCGGGGCACGACCCGGCCAAGGAACTCCGACACGCTCGTCACGTCGCCGTCGACTCGTTGAATCAGTTCGCCGGGGGTATGGGCGCGGTGGAAGGCGTGGTCGAGGCCGAGCACATGGCGGGCGAGGCGCAGCCGGACGGCGTTGGTGGTGCGCCACGCGGTGATCGTCGCGAACCATGTCACCGTCACCGTGATCGTCTGGGCGGCGACGGCGATGACGAGGTATCCAACCGCGAGCCGGGTCAGTTTCGCCGAGGTCGCGCCGTCAGTTGCCTGGTCGACGATGCTGCGGACCACTAGCGGGCCGGCGAGGGCGAGGGCCGAGCTCGCGGCAATGAGCAGGCCGAGGCTGACCCAGCGCGCCGAGTCGGGGCGCAGCAAGGCAAGCAGTGCGCGCCAACGAGACGTGGGTTGTTCGGACATGAACGCAGTCTTGCGGTGCGCCAGTGGATGTTCCGTACGAATTACCCGATCGCCATACCACTGCGGGCCGGTCAGGACTGCGACACATCACCGCGTGGCGAACACCGCCACCCCCGGACGCTGCGTCAGCTCGATCCCCTCGCCTCCGGTCGATGTCGGACCGTCATCCGTGCCGTCATCCGTGCCGCCATCGGAGCCGCCATCGGTGCCGCCGCTGATGACGGGAAGGATCGTGATGCCGTCCGCGGCGACGCGCAACATGGCGGTTCCATCTGCCGACACCGTCCTGATCGAGGCGTCGATGGTGCGGTCAATACTGGGCCCGAGCACCGTCGTGCCGCCGCTTCCTGCCATCACGGCCACCGTGCAACCGTCGGCTGACTCTGCTGCCGAGGTGCCCGTCGCGAACGAGCCGAGGGCAGTGGCAGCGGCGACGTCGATCAACACGCTGTTCTGTAGCGTCGCCGACGTCACGGTCAGGCAGCGACGTCGGGGACTGATGAGCCCCGTGATGACGTGCGGTTGCGTCACCGCCAACGCGCCGATCGAGGCGCCATCGGCGTCCAGAACCGTGACGCCATCGGAGGTGAACACGGCGAGTCGGGTGTTGCCCATCAGCGCCGTTCCACCGAGGACCACGGTCGTCGGCGCGCTGTCCGAATCGCTTCCGTCCCCTTGACCGCCACCTTGACCGCCACCGCCGGTAGCGGTTGGCTCGGCAGCGGTGGGCGCGCTGACGGCGGGATCGCCGGCGGCAATCGTGCCCGCACTGGACCCAGTGCCGGAACTTGCTGCGTCGGCCACGCTGGCGCGGCTGGCTGGCACCGCGGCGACCTCGGCGCCGACCTTGGTGCCGGTCTCGGTGGTGGTCTCGGCGGCGAAGTCGATGATGCGGATCGTGCCGGTCGTGTCCACAGCGATAGCCGTGGTGGCATCGACCAACATCACCACCGCGGGTGTCGGTGTCTCCACGGTGCCGGTTCGCTCGCCGGCGAGCGCACCGGCGAGGTCGTAGCGATCGAGGAGCACGGTGTCGCCACGGTTGGTCAGCGTGACGATCGAATCGAAGGCGATGTCGGCGAGGGTCCCCGGCATCGTCACCGCGGTCGACGTCTCGAGATCGACTGCGATGGTGGACGAGCGGGTCAGTTCGGTGAACACCGCATGGTTGCCGTCGACACCGACCCGCACGAATTCGGGGAGCACGACCGGATTGTCGGCATCGGTGAAGCGAAGCAGGTCGGTGACCGTGCCACGCCGGGCGTCGAGGAGTTCGACGGCATTGGTGGCCGCAGCGAAACCCACCCGGAACGGTTGCCCCTCGGCCCCGTCGAGCAACGTGGTGTGCACGGCCAGAGGACGAATCCTGCCGGTCGTGAGATCGAGCAGTCCGACGCCAGCGGCGGCGGTGTCGCCTTGGGTGCCGACCAGCACCACACCGTCGAGGCCGACGTCGCCGAGACCGATGAGGGTGGTGTTCACCGTGGACAACTCACTGCCGTCACGATCAAATGTGGTGATGATCCCGGACGCACGATCCTGGGTGACCACGGTGTTCCATTCGCTGATGCCTGTGGTGCCGCCGTCCGACGGTGTGTCGTTCCCCCTGGAGAACACGACGAATCCTGCAACCACGACGGTGAGCAGCGCGGCTGCGACAGCGGCGGCCACGGCGCGGCGCAGAAGGTAGTTGGGATGCCGTTCCCGTGACGGGCGCCGCTCGTCAACGTTGGGTGCTGGCCACGGCGCGCTCATCTGTGGGCAAGGATAGGCGGCGTCGCTCGCGCGGGTACGGTGCATCTGGCGCCAACCGACGAAAGGGAACGAAACCAATGGTTCGACCAGTGCAGGTTGCGGTTCTCGGAGGCGGTTCATGGGGGACGACCATTGCCTCGCTCGCTGCGAGCAATGCCACGTCGGTGCTCTGGGCGCGCAACCCGGCCACCGTTGACGACATCAACACCACTGGACGCAACAACAGGTACCTTCCCGACTACGACCTGAGCCCCACGCTGCGGGCCACCACGTCACTGCACGACGCAGTCTTCGATGCCGACGTGATCGTGATCGGGGTGCCCTCGCATGCCGTGCGGGCGACGCTGATCGACATCGCCCCGCTGTTGCGCCACTGGGTTCCCATCGTCAGCTTGACCAAGGGCCTCGAACAGGGCACCCATCTGCGGATGACGGAAGTGATTGAACAGGAGCTACCCGGCCATCCCGCCGGCGTACT
>JAYURF010000518.1:0-3283 GCA_043756365.1 Acidimicrobiales bacterium | reverse complement strand
CCAGTAGTGGATTCATTGTTGAGCTCCGAGGATGAGGCCGCTGGTCGGCACGCCGGTGCCAGCGGTGACGAGTACATGTTCGACGTTGGCGACCGGGTTGACGCTGGTGCCGCGGATCTGGCGCACCGCTTCGGCGATGCCGTTCATCCCGTGGATGTACGCCTCGCCGAGCTGTCCGCCGTGGGTGTTGAGCGGCAGTGCGCCGCCGAGCTCGATCCTGCCGTCGGCGATGAAATCCTTGGCTTCACCGCGGCCGCAGAACCCGAACTCCTCCAGCTGCATCAACACGTACGGGGTGAAGTGGTCGTACAGGATTGCGGTCTGGATATCGGCCGGTCCGAGCCCCGACGACGACCACAGCTCGTCGGCGACCACCTTCATCTCCGGGAGCTGGGCGATGTCGTCGCGGTAGAAGCTCGTCATCGTCCACTGGTCGCGGCCCGAGCCCTGTGCCCCGGCGGTGATGATCGCCGGCCTGTTGGGCAAGTCGCGAGCGCGGTCGGCCGACACGATCACCAGTGCCTGTGCGCCGTCGCTTTCCTGGCAGCAGTCGAGGAGGTGCAGCGGTTCGACGATCCACCGACTGGCCTGATGATCGGCGAGGGTGATCGGCTGCTCGTAGAACCATGCGGCCGGGTTGGTCGCGGCGTGCTTGCGGTCGGCAACGGCGACGCGGCCGAAGTCCTCGCTGGTCGCGCCGTAGTCGTGCATGTACCGGCGAGCCATCATCGCCACCCAACTCGCCGGCGTCAGCAGGCCGTAGGGCGACGTCCACGAGAACTGGGCGCGCTCGGCCGTGGCCGCTGCGGGGATGTCCTGCACGCCGGTACCGAACCGCCGTCCGCTGCGCTCGTTGAACGCCCGGTAACAGACCACCGCGTCGGCCACGCCGGTGGCCACGGCCATGGCCGCCATCACCACCGTTGCACACGCTGCGCCGCCGCCGTAGTGGACGCGGCTGAAGTGGCGAAGCGATCCGAGCCCGACGTGGCGGGCGATCTCGATGTCGGGGTTGTTGTCGGCCGAGTACGTAACCATCCCGTCGATGTCGCCTGGCTTGAGCCCGGCATCGGTGATGGCTGCGAGCACGGCCTCGCAGGCCAGGCTCATCTCGCTGCGCCCGGAATCCTTGGAGAACCCGGTCGCACCGATCCCGACGATCGCCGCCGTACCGCCAATCCGGTTGCTCATGCCAGCACCGTCATGTCAGCCGTCACGTCAGCGCCACTTCGACGGTCGCGTTGACGTGGTCGCCGAGGCTGTTGGCACCGCGCACCGCCACCACCGCGACTCGGGAATCGGGGCGTAGCTCGGTGACCATTCCGGTGAGGATCATCGTGTCGCCCGGGTAGTTCGGTGCGCCGAGGCGGACCTTGACCGACCCGATGGTCGCGTCGGATCCCGCCCAGTCGGTGACGAAACGGCCGACGAAGCCGTTCGTGGTGAGGATGTTCATGATGATGTCTCGCGAACCACGTTCGCGGGCCAGATCGGCATCGTGGTGCACCTCCTGGTAATCGCGCGAAGCGATCGCTCCGGCCACGATCAGGGTGCGGGTGAGCGCGACGGTGAGCGATGGCAGCTCCTCGCCCACGGCGACATCGGCGAAGGATCGTCCTGCCATCACGATTGGCCCCTCATCACGATTGCCCGTCGCCGGCGATGACCGCGCCGAGGCGGGCCAGGTGCGAGCTGGCCGTACCCAAGGTGTTGGCCAGTTGGCTGCTCCACTGGAAGTAGCGGTGCACCGGGTAGTCGACGTCGGCTCCGATCCCGCCGTGCAGGTGCTGGCCGGCGAGCGCCACCTGCTGGCCGCCCTCGCTCGCCCAGAACGCGGCGACGAGCACGTCACGGGCTGCGGGCAACCCGGCGGCCATTCTCCACGCGGCGTTCATCGTGGTGACGCGCAGCGCCTCGGTGGTGATGTAGCCGTCGGCAGCGCGCTGGCCCACCGCTTGGAACGACGACAGCGGCCTGCCGAACTGTTGACGGGTGCCGATGTGCGATGCGGTGAGCGCCAGCGAGCCCTCGGCCACACCGAGGTGCACAGCGCACAACCCGACCAGCCACAGTTGGTGCAACCGGGTCAGCGCTTCGCGGTCACCGAAGCGGGCCGACGCGGGCACCACGGTGTCGAGGGTGATGTGCGCTGCAGGCTGGCGGTCGGTGGTGGTAGCGATCTCGATGGTGACACCGGGCGTCGCCGGGTCGAGGGCGAACAGGGCAATGCCATCGTCGTCGAGCCGGCCAGCAACCACGATCGCTGCGGCGTGTTGGCCATACGGCACCGCCGGCCGAAAGCCGCTGAGTTGGTAACCGTCAGGTGTCGTGTGGGCAGTCACCGTCGGCGCCGAGACGTCGTTGGCTCCCGGCTCGGCCAACGCGCTCGTCAGTACGACCGAGCCGTCGATCACACCGGGGAGCAGCGCGGTGCGTAGTTCGGAACTGCCATGGTCGGCGACGATCATCGCCGTGGCCACCGTGGCAACCACGGGAACGGGGGCGACGTGGCGACCCTGCTGCTCGGCCAGCAGCGCGAGTTCGACCACACCCATCCCGCTGCCGCCGTCGCGCCCGGGTAGGCACAGCCCGAGCAGGTTGGCCGTGGCGAGCGCCTCCCACAGCTTGCGATCGAAACCGTCCGCCCGCTCGGTGGCCTTCACCCGCTCGGTGGTGGCCAGGTCGCCGAAGATCTGTGCGGCGAGGTCGCCGACGACCTGCTGGTGCTCGTCGAGTTCGAAGTTCATCAGCCCGGCTCCACGATCGCGAACGGTAGGCGAACGTCGCCGTCAGGGCGCACCTCGATACGGACGGCGGCGCCCACTGTCAACGACGCCAGGTCGCTGTCGGCCGCGTTCATCACCATGCGGATCCCCGGCATGGCGTCGATGTCGACGAGTACGATCGGCAGCGGGTAGTCGAAGCTGGCCACGACCGGATGGTGCACGACGACGAAGCTGTGGATCGTTCCCCGGCCGGCTGCCGGTACCGAATCCCACGACAACGAATGACACTGTGGGCACATCGGCCCCGGAGGGTGGCGCAGCGCGAGGCATGCGCCGCAGCGTTGCACGCGTAACTCGCCGACGTTGAGTGCATCGAACCACCACTGGTTGTCGAGGGTGGTTGCCGGTTCCGGGCGCGGCGGCCGCGTCGGGACTGCCGGTGCGTTCGGCGGGCGGAAGCGAATGATCCGGAACTGCATCGAGCCGACCAGTTGCCCGGCTGCGTCGAAGTAGTCCTGGCGGGTGGTGACGAAGTGGCCGGCGCCGAGTGCGGTGGT
>JAYURF010000517.1:0-9273 GCA_043756365.1 Acidimicrobiales bacterium | reverse complement strand
CCGGCGACCCGCGTTTCGTCGTCCGTAAACCGCGCTCGAGTAGCTTCCCCAGCGGCCATGCCTCGTCCGCGTTCTTCGCCGCCACCCTGCTCACGGTGTGGGCGGGCTGGGCTTGGGCACCGGTGTGGTTCGTGATCGCGCTCGTCGTCGCGATCAGCCGCGCCGTGGTGCGCATCCACCACGCCTCCGACGTCGTCGCCGGCCTCATCACCGGGTTGGTGCTCGCGCAAGTGGCGCTGGCATTCGGAGCAGACCGTTTGTTCACCGGCTGACTAGCCTCCATCTCATGTCCGACACCGCCCGTTTCGATCGCAAGATGAGCGACGCGGAGGGGCTGATGTGGCGGCTCGAGAAAGATCCGCACCTGTCGAGCGCGTTCGCCAACGTCACCATCCTCGACCGCCCGCCCGATTTCGAGCGCCTCGTGCAGCGGATGGAGCGGGCCACCCATGTAGTCGAACGGCTGCGCCAGCGCGTCCAGCCGGCGCCTGTCAACCTCACCGCGCCCACCTGGGTCGACGACCCCAACTTCGACATCCGCTACCACATGCGCCACATGGCGCTCCCGAAGCCCGGGTCGATCAGGCAGCTCCTCGATCTGGCCAGCCTGATCGCCTGCGACCCGTTCGAGCGCACCCGCCCGCTGTGGCAATTCGTCATCGTCGACGGTCTGCGCGGCGGGAAGTCGGCGCTCATCGAAAAGATGCACCACACCATCGCCGATGGGGCGACGAGCGTGGAGATGTCGTTGCAGTTCCTCGATTTCCAGCGAGACGCGCCCGAACCGGCGCCGCTCGACGCATACCGGCTCGACGATGCCGAGCCCCCGGAGTCATCTGGCCCACCCCCCGGAGCGCATGACGTCGTGCGCGATTTGCTCGCCGGGAGCTTACGGATGCCGATCGGGATCATCCGCCAGGTGCGCGATCTGCTCGCCGATCCGGCCGGCATCCCCACCGCCGGAGTCGCCGCAGCCGACACGGTACGCGGCGTGCTGAGCCAACTCGGCGATACCGAACAGGCCCGGTCTCCGCTGTGGACGAAGCGGTCGTTGCAACGACGGATCGAGGTGCTGCGCGCCCCGTTCGGCGAGACCAAGGCCGCCGCGAAACGGCTCGGCGGCACACTCAACACCGCGTTCCTCACCGCCGCTGCCGAGGGCGCAAGCCGCTATCACATCGAAAAGGGCGCACCCGCCGAGCATCTGCGGGCCAGCATGGCGATCAGCACGCGTACCGAATCGTCCGGCTCCAATGCGTTCTCCGTGGCACGGATGCTGGTACCTACTGGCCCCATGCCGATTGCCGAGCGATTCGCGTTGATCCAGGCGGCGAGCACCACCGCACGCGACTCGAACGCGTCGGCGTCGTTGGAGACCCTTGCCACGGTCGCCGCCTCGTTGCCGACCTCACTCGTCACCCGGCTGGCCCGCCAGCAGGCTCAGACAGTCGACTTCGCCACTTCGAACGTGCGTGCCTCACCGGTCCCGCTGTATCTGGCCGGGGCGCAACTGCTCGAGAACTACCCGGTCGGTCCGCTCGCCGGGGTTGCGTTCAACTTGACCTTGCTGTCGTACAACCACAGCCTCGACATGGGCGTCAACATCGACGCCGCCGCAGTCGAGGACCCGGAGCTGCTGCGCCGCTGCCTGGAACGGTCGTTCACCGCGCTGCTGCGCAGCTGAACCTCGGCCCAAGCGGGCGGGTTGCGATCAGGTGGTGACGGATGCCGGCAGCGTGAGCAGCGACCGCACGTCGAGCAATACGTCGGTGACCTCGCCGGTCGACACCAGGTCGCGAGACATCATCTTCGACAACGCAGCATCGATGATGGTGAGCGCTTCGTGGATGACGGCTTCGTTGGTGTCGGTCATCGGTGTCTCCTGTTCGGTGCTGAGTTCGGTCCTGTGATGGAACAGCGAACTTGACGGTACCCCGCAGGGACGAATCAATACCGGCATCGTAGCGCCAACACCGCAATTCGGGGGCTCTGTTGTGCCGTCGGCGGCACGGCCGAATACCATCGCCGCATGGATCTCTCGGGTCGACATGTGGTGGTGACCGGCGCTGCCGGCGGAATCGGGAAGGCGCTCGCCGAACGGTTCCACGCCGCGGGGGCACACGTGGTGGTGGCCGACATCAACGGCGCGGGCGCCAACCGCGCCGCCACCGAGCTCAACGAGCGGCGAGCCGACAGCGCGCTCGGGGTGATGGCCGATATCGGCAGCGAGGCCGGCAACGTCGCCTTGATCGCCGATGCCACGGCCCGGTTCGGCCCGGTCGATCTGTTCTTCGCCAATGCCGGCGTCGGGATGGGCAGCGATCTCGACACGCCAGAAGACGTGTGGGAAACGGCGTTCAACGTGAACACCCACGCGCACCGTTGGGCGGCCAAGCATCTGCTCCCCGGCTGGCTCGAGCGTGGCGAGGGCTACTTCTGCTCGACGGCTTCGGCGGCGGGCCTGCTCAGCCAGATCGGCTCGGCGCCGTACTCGATGACCAAGCACGCCGCGGTGTCGTTCGCCGAGTGGTTGTCGATCACCTACGGCGACCGCGGTGTGAAGGTCAGCTGCCTGTGCCCGCAGGGGGTCAACACCAACATGATCAACGCCGACCTGGCGACCGGCGGGCTGTCGACCAGTGTGGTGCGTGCCTCCGGGGCGGTCCTTGAGCCCGCCGAGGTGGCCGAGGTCGCGCTCGCGGCGATCACCGACGAGCGGTTCCTCATCCTCCCGCACCCCGAGGTGCTCGGTTTCCTGCAACGCAAGGCAGGCGACTACGACCGCTGGCTCGGCGGGATGCGCCGCCTCCAGGCGCGCACCGCCGCCGGCTGACGCGAAGCGCGTGCAGACGATGACCGATCCGGAGATGCTCGAACGCCTCGGCCTGCGGGTCGGTGAGCCGATGCGCTTCCGCCACAACGGCACGGGTCGCTGGATCGACGCCAAGATGGCTGGGGTCGGCCAAGACGGCAGCATCAAGCTCTACGATCGTGACGGAGCGGCGCGCAACCTGCGCCCCGACATGGTCGAAGTCCGCCGGCCCGGAAGTAAAGGGCGATTGCGATGGCAACTGGTCAGCGACGTGGCGATCACGTGGGAGCAACTGGGTTTTTGGTGAGGACCGTGGCGCGTCTCGTGGCGGTTGCGGTCGCGCTACTGCTCACGTCCGCGGTTGGTGCAGTGCCCGCCAACGCGTCGTCGGAGAAGTCGTTCAGCTTCGATTCGTTGGTGACCGAAGTTGTGGTCCTGCCCGACGCCTCGATGTTGGTGACCGAAGTGTGGACGTACCGTTTCGAGGGCGGCCCGTTCAACTTCGGGATCCGCTCGTTCGATTCCGACGCCGAGCGGATCAAGGACTTCGCCGCCAGCGACGCCGCCGGCCCGTTGACGGTCATCGACCCGTCGGAGTCGGTGAGCGGCAACTGGGAGTGGAACCTGCGCCAACCGACCTCCGATGCCGTGGTCGCCTACACGCTCACCTACCGGGTGGATGATGCCGTCGTGGTCGGGTCCGATGTGGGCGACCTGTACTGGACGTTCATCCGCGGCGATCACCCACCGGTCGATTCGATGATGGTGACGATCCGCCTCGACCCGTCGATGCCGCCGGTGCCCGCAGCCTCTGCCGTCACCGAAGACGCCGACGCCGACACAGGCGTGCTGCGCGGTTTCGCTCATGGTCCGTTGAATGGCCGAGTCGACGTGGCCGAGTCGACAGTCACTGCCACCATCGACAACCTCGAAGCCGACGCATTCGTCGACGTGCGTGTCGTCGCTCCCGCTGCGGTGTTCGACGGAGATACGCGGAGCGACGACGAGCTGCTCCCGCAAATTCTCGCTGACGAGCGTGCCCGGTTCGGTGAGCTCGCCGATGCAGCCGACAAGCGTCGGTTGGCATGGATTCTCACCCCGGTGCTCGCGCTGATCGGGCTCGTCGGTACCGGTCTGTTGTGGCTGATGGGCGGGCGGGAGCGACGCAGCACCGAGGTGCTCGGCAAGTACTGGCGGGAACCGCTCGACGATCCACCGGCGATCGCGCTGGCCACGATCAACCGTGGATCAGTGGCCGCAGGACCGACGATTGCCGGCAGCCTCGTCGATCTGGCCCAACGCGGCTACCTCACCATCCGCGGCGAACGCCGCGAGCGGATCGGCCGCGACGACACGGTGCATCACTACCACTGGGCGGGCAAGCCGCTCGGCGCGGACCTGTCCGGATACGAACGCGAGCTGCTTCAGTTCGTGTTTCGCGGGCAGACCGATGTCAGCTCCGACGAACTCGACGCCTGGGCTACGGCAAACCAGCCGAGCGCGCAGGCCAGCCTGAAGGCGATCACCGCCGGCGTCACGGCCGAGTTCCAGCAACGCAAATACGAATCGAGCGCAGCAGGGCGACCGTTGATGATGCTGGCCGGACTGTGCCTGCTGATCGCCCTTGGCTCGACGGCCTTGCGGGTGTACTCCGACAACGGCGTTGCCTGGGTCGGGGTCGGGCTCGCCGTGGCGTTGTTCGCCATCGGCGCCAAAGCGCTCGGCAACCGCACCCCGGCTGGCGTGGAGGCTGCGGCAAAGGCGAACGGGTTGAAGAACTACATCGAAGATTTCTCTCAGCTCGCCGATGCGCCTGTCGGGCACCTCATCTTGTGGGAGCGCTACCTCGTGTACGCGGTGGCGCTTGGTGTGTCGGGCGAGTTGATCAGCGGCCTGGCCTCGAGGCTTCCAGGGCTGCTCAACGACCCGAGCTTCGGGGCGTGGTACGCCGGGCCGTACGGGCATGGTCGCTTCGACAGCTTCGATCGCATCGAGACTGGTGGCACATCCCTCGCCGCAGCAAGCACCCCCAACTCCAGTGGCGGCGGCGGCGGGTTCTCGGGCGGGTCGAGCGGTGGCGGCGGAGGCGGTAGCGCCGGGGCCCGGTAGCGCTGGCCGACAGCGACTTCGGTACGGTCGCCGTTCATGGCCGTTCGACTCGATCCCGCTGATGAGTACATGCACGAACTGGGCCCCGAGCCCAACTTCAACGAGAGCATGTACATCAACTGCATCGATCCCGACCAGCAGGTGGGTGGATGGTTTCGCATCGGCAACCGGGCCAACGAGGGCTATGCCGAGATGACCGTGTGCCTGTATCTGCCGCCTGACGCCGGTCAGCCAGCGGGGGAGGCTGGGCGCAGCGTTGGGTTCATGTACAAGCGCCCGACGATCGACAACAACGATGCCTTCGACGCCGGCGGGTTGCGCTGGACGATTGTCACCCCGTTCGAGGAACTGCACGTCGACTACACCGGCAAGGTCGTGCTGCTCGACGATCCCGAGCAGATGGCCGATCCCAAGACTGCGTTCACGAACAACCCGTACGCCGAATGCGAGGTGCACCTCGTGTTCACCGGGCAGGGTCGCCCGTCGATGTTCGGCGGCGAACCCGACACGCCGCACGAGACGCCAGGCGAGGAGTTCGCCAAGGGGCACTACGAGCAACTCGTGCGCGGCACCGGCTCGATCCGGGTCGGTGACCGGGAGTGGGCGATCGACGGCCACGGTCTGCGCGACCATTCGTGGGGTCCCAGGTTCTGGCAGGCCCCGTGGTACTACCGCTGGCTCACCGCCAACGTCGACGGCGACTTCGGGTTCATGGCCAGCCGCGTCGCCAAGCGAGACGGGGCGGGCACGCGGGGCGGATTCGTATGGGAGCAGGGGACGATGCACTACTGCGACGACGTCACGATCAGCACCGACACCCGTGGCGAGGAGAGCTACCACGAGCGCGTCACCGGCGTGCTGCGCTCGTCACGATCGGGGCGGGAGTGGCGCTTCCATGGCGAGGTGGTCGATCTGATCCCGTTGCGCAACCGCCGCCAGGACCCCGACGGCAACTGGCTGATGACCCGGATCAGCGAAGGGCTCACCCGCTGGACTGTCGAGTCCGGGCCCTACGAAGGCCGGGTCGGCTACGGCCTCAGTGAGTACCTCGACCAGATCATCGACGGCTCCCCCGTCGGCATCGCCGAGTAGCCGTACCGGCAGGGGCTCCACGCGGAATGATCTTCGCCACTGAGCAGCAGTTCCACATCGACTCCGTCGACTCGTCGAAGCCTCGCTCAGTCGAGATCCTCGCGGACGATGAAGCGTTCGGCCATCGCCTGGTCGCCGGCGAAGTTGAGCGTGCCAGCGGTGAGCGGGATGCGCCGCCACAGCGCGAGGAGGATGTCGCTCGCTGAACCGCGGATCGCGCAGTCCCCTTTGGCGTGCTCGCGGGTCACATCGAAACCTGTGCCTGGCGCGTCGGTGTCGACCGGGCGCAGGGTCCACTCACCAGCGACGTCCTGGCAATGGATGTGCACCGAACCGCCAACCGGTTCGGCCTCGGCTCGGGCGTCGCCGAGGAAGTGGGTGAGGAACTCGTCGATGCCATCGCTGGCAAGCTCGGCTTCGATGTCGTTACTTCGACCAGCGGCGTGCTCGGCATCCCAGCGGTGCACCGCTGTCTCGTGCGCCAGCCGCCGGATCACGAACCCAGCCGTCTTGTCGGCCGACCACGTCCAGATCTCGATGGTCGATTCGGTCGCGGTGAGCACCTCGTGTACCGCCGTCAAACCGTTGCGATAGAAGGCGATCAGATCGCCGTCGGCCGGGCGTTCGGGTTCCGTGTACGCCGTCCAATCGGCGAGCCGGTCGGCCACCACTGCGTGCCAGAAGTCGTGCGCTCTGCACAGGTGCCACACCAGATCGGCCATCGACCAGCCCGGGCACGACTCCACCGGCGCATCAAGCGACGCCGCCGCGCCCGCATCACCGAAGGCGATGCCCTCTCGTTCAAGCGCAGCAAGCAATTCGGAGCGTTCCATGACCCGATGCTGCCACATTCGCCCGGACGCAATCACCCGCAACTTTGTCGGTCTGAACACGCCCAACCTGTCGAGACCGACAAAGTTCGCAGGAGGAGGTGCGCGGCCAAGCGATCCCGCTCGCGTTGTCTCGATTCGCGGCGACCTAATTGCGGGGTACGGTGGCGCCCAATGAATCATCGTGAGCTTGCCGAACGGTTCATCGGGTCGGTCGTTCAGGCCAGCGCGCCCGCGGTATCCCCCGACGGAACGCAGATCGCCTTCGTCGTGTCACGGGTCGACATTGCCGCCAACACCACCACGTCGCAGGTGTGGCTCGCCGGCACGCCGGAAGCAACCAACCAAACCCAACCGCGCCCGGTGACCAACGGCGCGCACGACGGGCAACCGGTGTGGAGTCCCGACGGCACCGCGCTGGCGTTCACCGCCAAGCGCGGCGACACCGACGACAAGACCACGTTGCACGTCATGCCGATCGGCGCCGGTGGCGAGGTGCGCACCATCGCCACGATGGCCGACGGTGTGAGCGACGTGCGTTTCAGTCCCGACGCGTCGCAGATCGCGTTCACCAGCCGCACCCGCCACGAGCGCTACGACGCCAAGGACGAACGGTGGCAGGCCCCGCGCAAGATCGAGCGGTTCTTCGGCCGCCTTGACAGCGAGGGCTGGATCAGCGACCGCCCGTCACACGTCTACCTGGTGGCCGTCGACGGCACCGGCGCCCCGCGCAACCTCACCGCCGGCGAGTTCGAACACCACGGCGTGTCGTGGATGCCCGACGCCACGGGCATCGTCACCAGCGCGCAGCGCCACGACAGCTGGGACCTCGATTTCGCGGTCGACCTGTACCGCATCGGTCTCGACGGCAACCGAGACACGGGCGTCGTCGGCCTCACCACACAGACCGGCTCATTCACGTTGCCATCGGTCTCACCGGATGGCGAGCGGATTGCATTCATCGGCTACGACGATCCGTCGACGTTCCCACAGAACGACCACGTCGGTATCGCCACGCTCGACTCGGCCGCGGCTGCAGGCACAGGTGAAGGTGCAGGTCCAGGTACAGGCGCGGGTCACGAGTTCGTCTCGCGCGGGCTCGACCGCACGTTCGCCACCTCGGCCGGCAGCCGTGCCCCGGTGTGGGAGTCGGCGACGACGCTGCTGGCCACCGCCGAAGACCGTGGCGAGACGCATCTCTACCGCGTGCATATCGACGGCACCGCGCCGCAGCGGTTGACCACCGGTGCGATCACGGTCCGAGCTTTCGATCATGCCGGCGGGACCACCGCGGCGACGGTCGGGTCGGTCAATGGGGTGGCCGACCTGTTCTTGCTCGGCGCCGACGGGCTGATCCGCATCACCAACTTCGCCGCCCGCTACCGCGACGCGAACGCGCCACAAACGTGGGAACGCCTTGCGGTCCCGAGTACCGACGGGACGGTCGAGATCGACGCCTGGCTGATGCGCCCCGCCGGCTTCGATCCCGGCGAGCGGTATCCGGTGCTGCTCAACGTGCACGGCGGCCCGCACACCCAATACGGCGAAGGGTTCTTCGACGAGGCGCAGATGCAGGCAGCAGCCGGATTCGTGGTGGTGATGTGCAACCCGCGCGGTGGTTCGGGGCGCGAGGAGTCGTGGGGCCAGGCGATCCTCGGGCCGCGCCACCCGGTCCGGCCGGGCACCGGATGGGGCACCGTCGATGTCGACGACGTGCTGGCCGTCCTCGACCACGTGCTCGATCACCACGCGTACTGCGACCGCGACCGGGTCGGGATGCTCGGCGGGAGTTACGGCGGGTTCATGGCCACCTGGCTGGCGGCCAGGCACGGCAGCCGGTTCCGGGCCATCTGCAGCGAGCGGGCGGTCAACAACATGCTCAGCGAGGAGTGGACAAGCGACATCGGCTCGATGTTCCGTGTCGAGATCGGCCCCAGCCACCTCGACGACCCCGACGCCTACGCATCGATCTCGCCCATCCAGTGGGCTGCCGACATCCACGTGCCGATGCTGCTGATCCACAGCGAGAACGACCTGCGCTGCCCGATCGGCCAGGCTGAGGAGCTGTTCATGGCGCTGCGCCTGCGTGGCCGTGACGTCACGTTCTACCGCTTCCCCGGCGAGGGCCATGAACTATCCCGCACCGGCTCACCGCTCCACCGCGTGCAACGCGCCGAGATCATCCTCGACTACTTCGCCGAACGACTCGCCACCCGCTAACGCCCACGTCAGACGGGTTTCGTGCGCGCCGCCCGCTGACGTCCAAAGCTCGTCTGCGGGTTCCGCGCGCGCCCGCTGACGTCCAAAGCTCGTGTGCGGGTTCCGCGTCGTCGGCGCAGTGGGGCGATCTGTTCGATGCCACCCACGAGATCAGCGGTGCTCGCCGGCGGGAGCACCGCGAGGGCGCAGCCGCGAGCCACGACCTGGTTG
>JAYURF010000516.1:0-3295 GCA_043756365.1 Acidimicrobiales bacterium | reverse complement strand
CACCGCGGCCGTCGACCTGGAACACCTCGTCACCGATGGCGACGGTACCGACCACGTGCGTCATGTGCTGGTAGTGGAAATCTGCCTGACCGGGAAGGAAGACCAGGTGGTGTTGGTCCTGGTCCTGCCCCATCGTGGCGGCCATGCCCGCAGTGGTGCAGGTGAGCTCGATCGATGCGTCGGCCTTCGGGCTCCCCGCGAACGCCAGCTTCGGATTGATGAGCACCCACGGGTCGTCGAACAGCGACATCGAGCCCGTGAACCGCACCACCGACGTGCGCCACGGCTCGACGATCTCCCACGCCTGGCTCCCGGATCGGCCACCGACGGTGAGCCCGTTCGCGGCGATCTCGGCGCGGTCGAACGCGAACGCGGTGCGGCCGTCGGGCAGGAACACGCACGCCGACATCTCGGCGTACTTCGCGTTGGGACGGGCACCGATCCGGAACCAGCCGCCGATACGCCGCCCGGCGTCCCAGAAATCGATGTAACGGCTCTCGTTCCAGTTGATCTGGTCGCCGGGCGCGTGCACGCCCTCGTCGTGTTCGGTGAGTCGGATCCCCATGATGCTCGCTCTCCCCCTGCTGCCGGGATGCTACTTGAGCTGACGTCGAAGGATCTTGCCGCTCGGATTGCGCGGCAGTTCGGACGTGAACTCGATGATCGCCGGCACCTTGAACCGGGCGAGGTGGGCACCGACCGCAGCCCGCAGCGCGTCGGCATCGGGAGGTGCGTCGGCATCGGTCGCAACGATCACGGCCTTGACCACCTCCCCCCACATTCGGTCGGGCACGCCGACGACGGCGACCTCGCGCACGCCCGGCTGGGCGGCGAGCAGGTGCTCGATCTCGATCGGGTAGATGTTCTCGCCACCACGGATGATGCAATCGTTGAGGCGGCCGTGCAGCGTGACGAAGCCCTCGTCACTGATGCTCCCGAGGTCGCCCGTGCGGCGCCAGCCGTCGGGGTCGACCTGGAACGTGTGCGGTGCGCGCATGGCGATCTCGCCGATGCCCTCGTCGTCGGGCCGCTCGATCCGCAGTTCGGCACCGCGGATCGCGCGTCCGACCGACGACAACAAATCGGGTCGGTCGTTGGCGGCACGCACATGGTCCTCGTGGCTGAGGTACGCGATCGGGCTCGCCTCGGTCTGGCCGAAGATCTGCAGGAGCCGCGTCTGCGGTAACGCCTCAAGCGTCGCCCGCAGCGTGTCGGGGTGGATCGGCATCGCGCCGTACTGCAGCACCTTCGGTGCCGCATCGCCGAGCGCGCCCTCGGCCAGCAGCATCTCGATCATCGTCGGCACCAGCAGCGCACAGGTCACGCCGAGCCGCCCGGCCCGTCGCCAGTTGTCGACGCTGAACCAGTCCTGCGGCACGATCGACACACCCATGCCGAGCACGGTCACATCCATCGCCACACCGGCCGTGTGGTAAAAGGGCGAGGCCGAACAGTACCGGTCACCAGCGCCGATGCCCATGACCTCCTGGTACACGTCAACCCGCGCGCTGAGCGGTCGCTGTGCGAGATGGATCGGCTTCGGCCGGCCGGTGGTGCCCGACGTGTGGACGATGACGACGACGTCGTCGGGCCCACACTCTCCCGTCAGAGGCTCGGCCCACCCGAGCGGCCCATCCACCACGACCGCCTCAACCCCTGCAGTCGCGGCGACCTGCTCGCCCAGTTCCCGCCGCTCCGGCGAGACGAACAGCACGCCACGCTCACGTCGCGCCCGAAGCCCGCTCACGGCGCTCACGAGGTCGTCGAGGGCGAGTTTCGTACCGAGCGGGGCGACGGGCCGACGCGACAGTGCGCCGCCGATCACCATTGCGATCGCGGTGCGGGTCTCGTCCATCAGCGCGGGCACCGCATCGCCCGGTTCAAAGCCGTGCCGGTCGAACATCGCCGATGCTCCGGCTGCCAACCGCATCAACTCGTCGCCGGTGACCGTGCCATCGTCGTCGACGATCGCCGGTGCGTTGCTGCCGGTCCAGTGTTCGATCACGAGTGCGTTCCACCAGGCGGCGCTCACGGCCGACGCCCCATGATCAGCAGTGACTTGCTCACGGTCGCGAAATGACCGTGGTCATCGAGCAGTGCGCCCTCCGATGAGCCCCACGACCGGTTGAGTCGCACCCGCGACGCGATCCGGATCACCTCGCCGATCGGCAGCCGGTTCATCGCGAGCGTGATGTCGGTGTTGACGATCCCGTACGCGGGCGCCAGGCCGCCCGCTGTCATCACGAGATCGGAGGCGACCGCGGCCCGTGTGGCCGGCGTCATCATCTCGCCCTCGACCATCTGGTCGGAAAGTCGTAGCGCGTAGAGCCCGCGGCCCGGCTGGTACGCCTCGAACGTGCACTCGATGCCCTGCATGAACGGGCTCATACCCCACGGTGTATCGGCCGGGCGTCGCTCGGGCGGCACCACAGGGATCTGGTCGCCGACGAGCGGCTCGGGCAGATCGGCCGGGTCGATCAGTTCGTCACGCAGCAGGCGGAGCACCTCGGAACGAGAGCGCGGCTCGCCATCCACCGAGATCGTGACCTCGATCACCTGCAGCCGTTTGCCGTTGCGCCGCACGTTCGTGCCGACCGTGACCAGCCCGATCGGCACCACTTTCGTGAGGTCGACGGTGATCCGCACAATATCCATCGGCCCATCGGCCGGCATCAGGTCGGCGGCGCGGGCCACGAGTGCCGCGACGGCGGCACCGTGCTGCGCTCCGGGTGCGTGGGGTGACACGGCCACCCCGGTCGAGCGGAGGCCGCCTGCCTCGGGGCGGAACCAAGGCTCAGACATCGGGATGACCTACTTGATGACGAGGCCGGGCGGGAAGGCTCCGAAGAGCTTGCGCATACCGACTCCGAGCTCGTCGACGACGAGCGCTTCGCCGCCCTTTGACCGGTACTCGGCGTCGATCGTGTACCCGCCGACGCGCATCAGCGTGTTGCCATCGACACGCAGCACCTGGCCGGTCACCCAGCCCGCCTGCTCGCTGCACAGCCACGCCACAACCGGCGAGGCATTGGCCGGGTCGAGCCGGTCCCAGCCCGTGCCATCGGAGTCCATCCCGATCGATGCCAGCATGCGCGTGGCTGCGATCGGCGAGATGCAGTTCGCAGTCACGTTGTAGCGCTCCATCTCCATCGCGGTCACCACGGTCAGCATCGCGATTGCGGCCTTAGCCGACGAATAGTTGGTCTGACCGACATTGCCCCACAGGCCCGCACCCGAAGTGGTGTTCACGATGCGGCCGCTGACCGGCCTGCCGGCCTTGCCCTGCTCGCGCCAG
>JAYURF010000515.1:0-9295 GCA_043756365.1 Acidimicrobiales bacterium | reverse complement strand
TGTCACGCCGGGCCTGGCGGGCCATCTCCTGCAGCTTTTCTTGACGGTTGACCTTTTGACGTTCTCGTTTGACGGTACCCACGGGGACCGCAGGATAGCGCCACGCCGACGCTGCGCGATGTCACGCTTTGCGACCGCAGCGGCAACAACGTCTCAAGTCGCGCGCCCGCAGTGCCGAACTTGTCTCGTGTGGTCGGTTGTGACGCGCACTGGACAGGCGGAGTGGACATGCACCCTCACGAGAGGATGATCGGGCACGAGACGACGATCGGGCACGAGCGGATGATCGGGCGATTGGCATCGGTCGTGGCGCTGTGCTTCGGCGCGGCCTATCTGGGGTGGCGGATCACGTCAACCCTGAGCGGCGTCCCGGTCTGGCTCGCGATCACCACCCTCGTCGTCGAGATCGTGGGGTTCGTCGCCGTTGCCGTCTACGTCTGGGCGATGTGGCACAGCCCCCAGCATCGTCGACCCGTCAGCCTCACCGACAACGTCGGGGTGATCATCCGCAGTGCTGCCGGCGACATCGGAGCGCTTCGTGCGACCGTGCTGGCAGCGAGTCACCTCGGCCCGATCACCATCGTCGACCCGTACGCCCGGCCCGAGGTAGCGGCGCTCGCCGCCGAGCGCAGCACCGGGTATGTAGCCACCTCCCCCGATGATCGCGACGGGCTGATGCAGGCCATCGGCGACACCCACGCGGCCAAGGTGCTCGTGCTGGGGTCCGGGGACATACCACGACCCGATGTGCTCGACCGCTTGTTGCCGTGGTTCGACGATCCCTCCGTGGCCATCGTCCAAGGCATGGTGGTCGCCTCGCTTGCCGAGTCATCCGAACACGGTTCCGGCGGCAGGCACGACAAGGAGTTCGAACGCGGGGCACTTGGGCCAATGCTTGGCACCCGCGGGTTGGCGCGGTTCTGTGGCTCCGGTGCCGTGATCCGCACTGCCGCGGTTCGTGGTATCGACACGGTGACTGGATCGGCCCCGACGGTGGAAGCGGAGATCACGACGGCGTTGTTCGCCGCAGGCTGGCGGATCGTCGCCCCTGGAGGAGAGCCGGTGGTAGCGGTCATCCCGATCGCGACACCCAACGACGTGGAATCGCTTCGTGCCTGCGAGGCCAGCGCAGCACGAGCACTGTTGCTCGCCCGTTGCGGGGCCTTGCGATTCAACAGCCTGCGCCCGGCGCAGCGCCTCGCACTGATCGCGCATGCGATCAGACCCCTCGGAGGCATCCGCCGCACCGTGATCATCGTGTTGCTCCTCGCTGCACTGTTCTCGGGGGTTGCGCCGATCAACGCCGACGTGGCTGGGATGGCCACCTTGTGGGCACCGTGGTTCGTGCTGTCGTCTCTCGGAATGTGGGCGATGAGCGGTGGCACTCTGCGCCCCGGAGACCGTGTCCGGGCGTCGATGCGCGTGCTCGGGGCCTCGTGGCGTGGTGTCATGGCCCCCAACGGCCGTCCGGACGAGGCGCGGCACGTCCTGACCGGTGCGTTCGGGGTGCATCACGGGGCTGCGTCCGCGGCCGCAATCGGTGCGATCGGCGTGGTGGTCGGGCTCCGAGCGTTCAGCGATCGTGTCGGTCACACGCTGGCCCGCCTGGATCCGGGCGAACGGGCGGTGCTGTTGCTGGTCGCGTTGTGGTCGCTCGGCGGCGGACTCGACGCCCTCCGCCTGTTGGCCCGCCGGACGCAGGGACGCCGCGCCACCCGCATCGTGGCCTCGCTATCGGCCACGATCGACGAGCGGGCAGCCCTGGTCGTCGATCTCACCCAGCTCGGAGCCGGTGTGCTCGGTGTGTCCGACCTCGAGGTCGGCGACCGGGCGGAACTCGACGTGGTGCTGCCGACCGTCACGGGCTGCGTGTCGGCAACGCTGCCGGTGCTGGTTCGCAACGTGCGCACGGACTTCAGCGGTGAGCGTCGTCTCGGTGTGGAGTTCACCGCTGTCGCCACCTACGAAGCCGACGCCCTGGCGGAGTTCTGCATCGTGCAACCCGCACTCGAGGTGTTGGGGGCTGCGATCGTTCCCGCGACCTCGGCACCGATCCATCAGATCACGGTGCTCGATGACCGGATTCTCGTATCGCGCAGGATCGGTCTGCGTGCCGCAGCGCTGGTCGCGGTGTTCGGGGCGTTGTCGAGCTCGATGCCGACGTCGGCGGACGCCGCCGGCCCAAGCGCGCGGGTGTTCAGGGGATCGATCGCCGCCGCGGCGATCCTGTCTGATCCGGACACGACCGACACGACCGACACGACCGACAGCACCGGGCCGGGACCCGAGTCCGGTGAGGGTTCTGCGGGACCAGCAGATCCGGCCGGCGCTGTCGTCACCGCGGTCTGTTCACGCAATGCCGGCATCGACCGCGTGCACGGGACATCCGATGACACCTATGGCACGCCGGTGAGCGATGTCGTTGACTCCGACGGGGCGTACTCGCTCGCGCTCGACGGCGAGGCGTGCTGGTACTCGGTGGCCCCGCCCGCCGGCCACCTCATCAATCCCGACTCCAGCTCACTCGAGTCCCTCCTGACCCCACAGGTGGTCGATCTGTCGGCAGCATCGTTCGCGCCGATCGAGCTCACCGTGACGGCGGGGCACGCGGAGTCGGACCCCCCGACCGAACCGGCGAGCACGGTGACCATCGACGACGTGGTGTGGGCAGATCTCAACGGCGATCGCTCCGTCCAGACCGACGAACCGCGCATCGCCGGGGTGACCGTGACGGTGTATGACGTCCCGGGGGCCGCGGTCGCCACGTCGGTCACCGACGCCGACGGCATGTTTTCGTTCACAGGGCTGCCCGAGGGCAGCTATCGCATTGGGGTGTCGAACCTTCCGGATGGCTACGTGCCCGATCCATCATCGGCAAACCCGCTCGGGCAGACGAACACCTTCGATTCGCACGCCGCCGGGGACGTGAACCTTGCCATTGGCCTGGTCGGGGCGACCCCACCGGTCGAGCAGGGCTCGGACAACCTGACGGGCCAACAGGCTGGTCCGCCGAAAGCGGTGTCCACGCGGCTGCTTGCCCAACCATCCTCCGCCGAAACCGCTCCGCTGCGGAGCAGCAACAGCACGCTGCCAGGCCTGGTCGTGGTGCTGCTCGCCAGCATCATCGGTTTCTCGGTCGTGGCCGGATCGTTGCGGCCGAACGGCTCCGCACCCGCCCGCGTCCGCCACCGCTGATCTGACGCACCGGGTCTACTCGTCGTCGCCCGACTTGGCGATCAGGTAGCCGATCGCCCGTTCCGCTTTGGGATAGCGGCGCACGGTCGCCCAGAAGTCGCTGCCGTGGCCGACGATGCGCAGATGCACCAACTCGTGCACGATCACGTAGTCGATCACCCAATCGGGGAACGCAGCAATGCGCGTGGAGATTCGGATCGTCTGCGTCGCGGGCGTGCACGACCCCCACCGGGTGGTCATGTCGTCGGACCACCGGATCTCCCCAGGTCGCGCCAGGTCGAACCTCCGTGCCAGCGTGGCGGAGCGCTCGGCGAGGTCGATCCGTTCGGCCGAACGTTTGCGGGCGAACCGGGAGCTCATCACCTCCACCCAGTGGCGCTCCTCGGCACCGCTCATCCACGACGGAATCGCCACGGTCAAGGTGTTGCCAACGAGCTGCGCCCCAACGGTGCGCCGGCGCTTCGCCGAACGTTTGACCACGACATCGAAGTCCGCCGCAGCTGTACACGCGCCGTCCGCACCCGCGCCGTCCGCACCCGCCACGTCGGGCCCGTCGAAGTCGAGGCGTGCCTGCTCGCCGCCGTTCACGGCGGCCCGAGCATCACAAGATCTCCGAGACCGGTGCGGGTGCCGGTTCCAGTCCGGGTGCCGACAGCGAGACACGATCACCGAGCACAAGACGGTGACGTTCCGGTGCAGCACCCAGATGGGCGATGACCCATCCGCCACCGAGGTTGGGGAATCGTTCGTCAGGGCCACCGAGGCGCCGCCTCAGCGCCCCCATGACCCCGCCGTGGCTCACCACCAACACCTCGCCGCCGGGATGCTGCGCGGCGATGTCCAGCAACGCATCACTCATCCTGTCGGCGGCATCCTCGTACGACTCGAAGCCATCCGGCCGCCGTCGATCGGCCAGAAAGCCGGGCCACCCCGATTCCACTGCGGCACGGTCGAGTCCCTCCCACGGACCGACATCGTTTTCGCACAGGCGATGGTCGATCTCGACCGGCCCGACGCCGAGCAACTCGGCGATGATCTGCGCGGTGAGCACGGCCCGCTGCAGGTGGCTCGACCAGATCGCATCGAACATGCCGAGCACCTCGGCGGCACCGGCCGCTTGCAGCATTCCGGCCCGGTTCAACGGCATGTCGGCACGCCCCTGCCAGCGTCCGGACGCATTCCAGTCACTCTCGCCGTGGCGGACCACGAGCAGACGCGTGGCACTGTCGGTACCAGATTTCGGGGTGCTCACTGGTTGCGCCGACGGGGTGCTCAATGGTTGGGCCGACGGGGTGCTCACTGGTTGGAGGGTATCGCTGGGTGACGCGGGTACGATCCACTCGTGGCTGTGCTCCGGTTGTTCGCGTCGGCCCGCGAGGCCGCTGGTACGGGGAGTGTCGTGATCGCCGGGGCGACGGTCGGCGAGGTGCTCGATACGGCCGTGCAGCGGTATGGCGCAAACTTCGCCTCGATCCTGTCAACCTGTCGGGTCTGGGTCAATGGTGACGCAGCAGAACGATTCGAGTCGGTGGCCGACACCGACGAAGTGGCGGTTCTCCCGCCAGTCAGTGGAGGATGTCAGTGACCGATCTCGATCCCACGCTGTTGCCGCTCGACGAGCTTCGCTCCCTGCGCAGCTCGCTGCAACGCGATGACGACGCGGTGTCGTACGTGCGCCGTCTGGCCCAGGCCCGCCTCGACCTGCTCGAAGCCGAGATCAGTCGGCGCGACCGGTCTGCCGCCCCGACAGTGATCACCAGCGAACTGCCCGTGATCCTCGGGGCGCACCTCACCGGTGGCCCGGCCCGGCCGCCGCGTCCCGCCGAGGACGCCAGCGATCACCCGTTGGCGCTCGAGCTCGAGGCGATGTGGAACCGGGCCGGCGGCTCCGATCTGCCCACCCTCGATGAGAACGGCCTGTTCGCCTTGCGAACCGAGCTGCGCATCTTCGAACGAGCGCGTTCCAGCGAACGCCAGGCGTTGTTCGCCCGCATCGACAGCTTGAGTGCCGAGCTCGTTCGTCGCTACCGCGACGGTGAGGCCGATGTCGAAGGCCTCCTCGCCGACGACTGAGCGGACGACCAATCGTGCGGGACGATCTCGACAAACGCATTGCCGGTGTCGGCGAGTTCATCAAGGGACAGCGTGAATCGGCGCGGATGAGCGTGCGCCGCCTGGCCGAGTTGGCCGGGGTGAGCAACCCCTACCTCTCCCAGATCGAGCGCGGCCTGCGCAACCCGAGCGCCGACATCTTGCAGCAGATCGCCAAAGCCCTGCAGATCAGTGCCGAAACCCTGTTCGTGCGGGCCGGGTTCCTGGCCGACGACCCGGATCACTTCGTGAGCGTGCGCGACGCCATCGCCAGCGACCCGATGCTGACTCCTGAACAGCGCGGTGCGTTGCTGCAGGTGTACGAAAGCTTCGTCGCCACGGGCACAGCTGGACAGACCCGCGCAGACTGAGCGGGACGCGCAGCGGCTTGCCGGCTCTGGGCGGGAATCAGCGTGACCTGGGTAACGTTCGACCTGTTGTGCAGCGTCTAGCAGTCATCTCACTTCATACTTCACCGCTGATCCAGCCAGGATCGGGCGACGGGGGCGGAATGAACGTGTACGTCCGCGAGTTGGTGTCGTCACTCGCCCAAGGTGGCATCGATTGCACCACCTACACCCGGGCCACCGATCCCAGTTTGCCCGAGATCGTGCAGGTCGAGCCGGGCCACCGGGTGGTCCACGTTCCGGCCGGCCACCACCGGATGAGCAAGCACGACCTGCCCTGCGTGATCGACGAGTTCACCAATGGCGTCCGCGCCCACCTCGATGGCGCCTTCCCCGCCGAGGTTCTGCATGCCAACTACTGGCTGAGTGGCCTGGTGGCGCACCGACTGAAACACGACCTCGATCTGCCGTTCGTCAGCACGTTTCACACGCTGGCCAAGGTGAAAGCCGAGGGCGGCGATTTCGAACCCGCGTGGCGCGAGGAAGCCGAAGCACAGATCATCGGCTGCGCCGACGTCATCTGCGTGAGCTGCACCGAGGAGGAACGCCAGTTCCGGCGCATCTTCGGATCCCCCCCTGGCCGGATCGAAGTGGTCGCCCCGGGTGTGGAGCACGCGTTCTTTGCACCCGGCGATCGCGCCGGTGCACGCGCCGCACTCGAACTCCCAGCCGACGTGCCGGTGCTGTTGTTCGTTGGGCGGATCCAGCCCCTGAAGGGCCCGGACGTCGCAGTGCGGGCCCTTGCGGCGCTGCGCAGATCCGACGCGATGTTGGTGATCGTCGGCGGTGCCAGCGGCCTGGAAGGTGACAGCGAGCTCGAGCGCCTGCACCGCCTCATCAACGCGCTCGGCGTTGCCGAACGTGTGCGCTTCGTCCCCCCGCAGCCCCATCACATCCTCAGCACGTACTATCGGGCTGCCTCAGTGGTTCTGGTGCCCAGCCGCAGCGAAAGCTTCGGGCTGGTGGCGCTCGAGGCGTCGGCGTGCGGCATTCCGGTCGTGGCCAGCGGCGTCGGTGGGTTGCTCACCCTGGTCGACCACGGTGATTCCGGTTTTCTCGTGCCCGATCGCGATCCAGCACAGTTCGCCGCGTACGTCGACACCCTGCTGGCCGACCCGGCACTCGCCAAGCGGATGGGTGAACGTGGGGCGGTGCGCGCCCAGCGCTACCGCTGGAGCTTGGCCGCAGCGCGTCTGCGCCGGGTCTACAGCGACCTCGCCGTCCACGAGCTCGTCGCCTGCGCCTGACGGGTGCAGCGGCGATGACCGACATCCACGACGATGCATCGCTGCGCTCGATCGAGCAGCGCATCGACGGCTGGCTGCACGGGTTGCAGGTGTCCAACGACGCAGTCGAAACCGTGGACCGTGGCGATCCAGGCGAACTGCGCTGGTACGTGCGACTTCGCGGCGAACACAAAGAGCACATCACGATCTGGCTCGCACTGCGCCAGCGGACGCTGCGATACGAGGCGTACGTGATGCCTGCGCCGCAGGAGAACGTGGCGGCCGTGTATGAGTTCGCCCTGCGGCGCAATGAACGCCTGGTCGGCGCCCACTTCGCGATCGGTGTGGAAGACGCGATCTTCGTGCGTGGCGAACTGCCCATCGCCGCGCTCGATGAGGCCGAGCTCGACCGGGTGATCGGATCGCTGTACGCGTACGTCGAGGATTCGTTCCCCGAGCTGATCCGTCTCGGCTACGCCACGAGGTTCGCCGCCGAAGCCAACCCCGCCGGCTGATCTCGTCCGCGGTGCGCACCGGTTGTGTTTCCGAACCGCACCGGCCGTTGCCGTTCAGTGGTGCGGCCGGTGAGCGGCGAGATCGGGGAAGAGTCGCCGCTCACCAGCCGGGTCGTAGTGTGTGCCGATGGTTTCACGACTGGCCCTGATCGGTGGCGGCAACATGGGTGCGGCGCTCCTCGGAGGGCTGTTGGCGAACGAGTGGTGCATGCCCGCGGAGCTGGCGGTCGTCGAGGTTTCCGCCGACCGCCGAGCCGTCGTGGCCGCCCAGTTCCCCGGCGTGGTGGTCACTGCGTCGGTGCAACGGTGTGTTGCTGCGGTGATAGCTGTGAAGCCGGGCGATGTCGACGCTGCGGTGGCCGCCGCTGTCGCCGCCGGGGCACAACGGGTGCTTTCGATCGCTGCCGGGGTGTCGGTCGCCCAGTTGGAGGCTGCGGCGGGACCGGGCGTGGCGGTGGTGCGCTCGATGCCCAACACGCCGGCGCTGGTCGGCCAGGGGGCCGCGGCGATCGCGGGGTCACCGTCGGTGTCCGACGACGACATGGCCTGGGCGGAGGGGATCCTCAGCGCGGTCGGCACCGTCGTGCGGGTACCCGAGTACCAGCTCGACGCGGTCACCGGGCTTGCCGGCTCGGGGCCGGCGTACGTGTTCTTGATCGCGGAAGCGTTGATCGACGCCGGCGTTCTTGCCGGGTTGCCCCGCCCCGTGGCGGAGGGCCTGGTCGTGCAGTTGCTGGTCGGCTCCGCCGCGCTGCTCGCCGACCGCGGCGACCCCGCACAGCTCCGAGCGATGGTCACCTCGCCAGGGGGCACGACCGCAGCCGGCCTGCACGCGCTCGAGACGCACGGCGTGCGGGCGGCGATGCTCGATGCGGTGATGGCCGCGACCGAACGCAGTCGCGAACTGCGCGCCTGACCAGCTTGCTCGATTTTTGAATCCGCGTCGGTCGCAAATGTCCACCCCCCAATTGGGCTATACCACATCTCGACGTCACTCGCGAACAATTTTCGGAAAAGTTTGGCGTGACTCTTTTCTCACCGCTCAAGGTCGCCTAACCTTCGCTTCGGTCGATACGACCACCGGCTGATTCTTCAACCGGAGTCGCGCCCCGCAAGGGCTGCGCCGAACGGGCTGGTGCCATCGGGGGGTTGGCACCAGCCCGCTTCGTTTTTCGCACCCACTTCGCTTTTCGCAGCCGGGTATCGTGCTGGCGATGGGCCGCCGTTACGACACGATCTCGTTCCTGTCCGATTACGGCACCGACGACGAATCGGCGGGAGTGATCCGTGCGGTGCTTCGCGACCTCGCCCCCCACGCCCACGTGGTCGATCTCACTCACTCGATCCCACCATTCGACGTGCGCGCCGGGAGCCTCGCGTTGGCCAGGGCGATCGGTTTCGTTCCCGCGGGCGTGGTGTTGGCCATCGTCGATCCGGCTGTCGGCACGAGTCGACTGGCGATTGCCGTCGAAGTCGCCGATGGTGCCGGGGTGATCGTTGGGCCCGACAACGGGCTGCTCGCCCCGGCGGTGTCGATGGCCGGCGGGTCCGGCCGCACGGTCATGTTGTCCAATGCCGACTTCCACCTCGGTTCCCCAGGCTGCACCTCGGCGGGGCGGGACGTGTTTGCCCCAGTCGCCGCGCATTTGTGCAACGGGGTCGACCTGGCCGAACTCGGCGACGTGATCGACGCCGATGCGTTGATGCCCGGCGTGGTTCCGTTGCCTCGTGAGGATGGCCGCGCGATCGTGTGCGAGGTGTTGTGGGTCGACCGCTTCGGCAACTGCCAGCTGAACGTCGGCCCCGACGACCTGGCCGCGTTGGCAGCGACCATCGGCGACCGTGTCCGGATCGTGACCGG
>JAYURF010000514.1:0-3300 GCA_043756365.1 Acidimicrobiales bacterium | reverse complement strand
GGCTAGCGGTCGGTCAACGCGTGCTGCCAGGCGGCCTCGATGTGGTCGAGTCGATCGGTCGCCGCGGCACGCAACACGTCGGCAACGTTGGCGACGATCACGTTGATCAGCGCCAGCGTTCCGACGTGGCTGTCGAATGGGCCGGCGCCGGCTGCGGCGACCACGAGGGTGCGGTGTGCCAATGCAGCGAGTGGCGACAGCACGCTGTCGGCGATAGCCGCCGACCACGTCCCTGCGGCGACCGCTGCAGTTGCCGCCTCGACAACCCACTTTTCGTAGCGGCGCAGATCGAGGGTCACCACGACGTCGCTCGGGCGTAACAGCACCAACTGGCGGCGGATGGCGATGTCGTTGCCGTCGAGCAGCGCCACATCGTCGCGCAAGGAACCGAGATCGCCGACGAGTTGACTTGCCACACCACGCGAGGCATCACCGGAGAGCACGAACACCCGTGCGCTCGGAGCTGCCAGGTGGGCGACGATGTCGGCGAGCACCTCGGCGTCGATCCAGGACAACGTGGAGTGCACGTTGCCCAGCTCCAGTTGCAGATGGCGCGCCACGAGATCCGATCCGATCGGCTCACGAATCCGTTCTGCGGCTGGGCGAAGCTGGTTGGCCAAATCGCCCTGGATGGAATCCTGCATCGACGTGAAGCCGTCGAAGCCGAGCTTGGTGGCCAACCGGACGACCGTGGCCGCCCCGGCCCCCGCTTCAGCGGCCAACTCGGCGACGGTCCCGAATGCCACGACTTGCGGCCGGGCCAGAACGACTTCGGCGACTCGGCGTTCCGCACGCGTCAAGGTCGAACCAAACTCGGCAATACGGTCGGCAACCTCCATGCTCCGGCAGCATAGTTCCGGATGTGCAAAAATGTGAAGGCGTGATTCCGGATGGTGTACACTCTGGAACATGCATTCCGTTGCTCCGTCGATCCTTCCCCGGGTGTCGACTGTGGATCAGCGCGTCGCACGGCATGCCCGCCCGCCCGTCGTCAACAACGACGGCGACACCATCGCGCCAGCGCCTGATGCCGCATTCGGCTCCGCTGCGTTCGTCAGCGCAGCGGGCTACGCAGGCCGCTTGCTACCTCAGGCAATTCACGACGCCATCGTGGATTTCACAGACAAACCGCATCGCAGCGGAGCGATCCTGCTCAAGAACCTGCCCATCGGCAAGCTGCCCCCCACCCCCGTCTCGCCAACCGCATCGACCCGCAAGGATCGCACCAGCGAGTTCACGCTGCTCACCGTGGCTCGCCGTCTCGGCCAGCCGGTTGGCTACGAACCCGAGCACGGCGGCGACCTGATTCAGAACATCGTTCCGACCCCCACCGCGGCAGACCGCCAGGTCTCCACGTCATCGAAGGTGGAACTGATGTTCCACACTGAGGCCGCGTTTCACCCCCATCGTCCCCGGTACCTGCTGCTGTTGTGCCTGCGCGGCGACCCGGCGGCGAGGACGACGCTGTCGTCGATCCACGAGGTGCTCCCCCACCTGCCGGCCGACGTGCAGCGCACCCTGTTCGAACCCAGGTTCCGCACCGCTGTCGATGAGAGCTACTTACACGGCCGCCAGAACGTACTCGGTCCCCCACGACCGGTGCTGAACGGGGACCGCGATCTTCCCACGATGGTGTTCGACGCCGACTTGATGGTCGGCGTGGATGCCGAAGCCGATCGGGCACTGCGCGCGTTGTCGGCTGCGGTGCTCGAACGGCATTCGTCGGTGGTGCTCGAACCCGGTGATTTGCTGGTGGTCGACAATGCCGTCGCGGTGCACGGACGAAGCCCGTACACGCCCCGATTCGACGGTACCGACCGATGGCTACAGCGCACGTTCGTGGTGAACGATCTTGCGGCAAGCGCAGCCGACCGACGCGGCCGAGTGATCACGACCGTGTTCGGCACCTGACGGCCGTTGTTACGCGCCCGGCGGCCCGTGTCACCTACCCGGCGGCCGGCGGTGCCAGGTCATCCACCAGGGCACCAGCCACCACGACGGGTACACCGTCGAGTGCCACAGTGCATCCGCGCATCGGCAGATCGAAGTGCCCGGCGGTGAATCTGCCGGCGGTCTCGTTCGCTCCGCAGGAGTACAAGAAGTTGCCGGCGAACGCGCGTAGCTCGGTTCCCCACACGTCGCTGCTGTCGTACAGCGCCATGGCGTCCCACCGCGCAGCCGGGTTCATCCCCCATCCGACATGACTGGTCGCCATCGCCTCGGCGTCACCGAACGCCGAGAGATACGAACGGAACAACTGCGCATCGACCCCGTCGCCGGCGATATCGACGATGTAGTCCCGGGTGATGGTGAGCGTCACGGCCGATTCGATGTAACGATTGAAGGTGAGGTTGACGTCGCCGGGCGCCAGAACCACGACCCCATCGACCGTCGACCTGGCCGGGAACGCGAGCACCAGCCCCCCGGGCCAATGGGCGATCGTGCCGGGTCCGGCGGTGAGTCCACTCGAGCCGGCCGTGAATGCTCCGGCGAGGCCAACCACCAGATCGGTACCTGCCGCCGATGTGACACGCATCTCCCCCGCCGACTCCAGTCGGCGAAGCCCGACGTCGACCCGGCCGGGAAGATCGTCGTCCCACACCAGCCGGTCGAACACGTCCGGGTGCTCGTTGGAGATCATCAGCACCCTGGCGCCACTGCCGAGGATCTGCCCGAGCTCTGGGGAATGCAACAGCCCCTCAACAGTGCAGTCGATCACGAGATCGGTGTGCTGCAACGCGGCAACCACGGCCCGATTTCCGGCGATGGCCTGCGACGCCCCGGTCGAGCGAATCGGCACCGGATGGACGCTTGCCGGCGCGGGCACCACGACGTCGGCGACCTGCGCACCCAGCGACTGCGCGGCCAGCCGGGCCGTCTCGACCAGCACCGCGCGGCTACCCGTTTCGCTCAACACCACCACCGTCTCCGCCGCCGTCAACCCGCAACGCCGGAGGTGCGCCGCGAATGCAGCGATGTAACGCCACTCGGTCATACCCGCACCGCGGCGTCGATGTGGTCGGCGATGGCTCGGTTCACTGTGTCGGCGGCCTCGACGTTCAACAGATGCCCCGCCCCTTCGATCACGCACAAGCGGGCGCGAGGGATCAGATCCGCCAACTCCACGGCATATGCGGGAGGGGTTTCCGTATCCAGTTCGCCGACGAGGCACAGCGTCGGGGCGGCGATCGACGGCAACAGGGCGCGGGCGTCGTGGGTGACGAGACAGTCGATGCTGCGGCGCAGCGCAACACTGCTGACGCGGCGCATCGCTGCAACCTGGCCGGCGAGCGCCCGAGG
>JAYURF010000513.1:0-3311 GCA_043756365.1 Acidimicrobiales bacterium | reverse complement strand
ATCGCCGGCGGCGACCCGAAGCGGTATGTCGCGCTGATGGCCGCGCTGGCACTCGTGGTGGCCGGAATCTGCATCGCCGGCGCGGTGGCCCGGCTCGGCTTCCTCGCGTCGCTGCTGTCGAAGCCGGTGCTCGTCGGCTACATCACCGGCGTCGGGCTCACGCTGCTGAGCAGCCAGATCGCCGGTTTCACAGGCGTCACCATCACGAGCGCCACGTTCTTTCCGCGACTCGGGGAACTGCTCGCCGATCTCGGTGATGTCGACGGGACGACGTTGGCCCTGGCGGTCGGAACGCTGACGCTGATCCTCGCGTTCAAGCGGGCGTCACCCCGGCTGCCGGGCGCGCTGTTGGCTGTCGTCTCGGCCACGCTGGTCGTCGCCCTGTTTGCTCTCGACGAGCGCGGAATCTCTGTGGTCGGACAGATCCCAGCTGGCCTTCCGGTTCCCGGCCTCCCCGACGTTTCGCTCGGCGACCTCGCTCAACTGCTGCCGGTGGCGGCCGGGATCGCGCTGGTCGGTTTCAGCGACAACGTGCTCACCGCTCGCGCCATCGCCGCCGGCCGTGGCTACCGGATCGATGCCAACCAGGAGCTGTTGGCGCTCGGCCTCACGAACCTGTCGTCCGGACTGTCGCATGGATTCCCCGTGTCGTCGAGCGCCAGCCGGACGGCGGTGGCCGCATCCCTCGGCAGCAAGACGCAGCTGGTGTCGTTGGTCGGCGCAGCGTTCGTCATCGTCGCGCTGGCGGCAATGCGCCCGCTGTTGGCCGAGATTCCTCGGGCGGCGCTCGCCGCCGTGATCGTGTCCGTCGCAATCGTCATCATCGACGTGGCCGGCTATCGCAGCCTGTGGAAGGTGAGCCGAGAGGAGTTCGTCCTGGCCATCGTCGCCGCGCTCGGCGTGCTCGTCTTCGGTGTGCTCGTCGGGGTGCTCGTCGCCGTGATCCTCGCGGTCATCGTCGCGCTGTACCGGATCGCGAGGCCGCACGACGCGATCCTCGGCGACCACCCCGACGCCGACGGCTGGGTCGATGTGGGGGCCTACCCCGAAGCGGTCACAGAGCCGGGGCTCGTCGTTTTTCGCTTCGACGCCCCGCTGTTCTTCGTCAACGCCGACCGCTTCCGCGACCGTGTCGAACAGGCCCTGTCGGACAACCCGGGTGAGGAGAAGTGGCTGGTTCTCGACTTCGAAGGCGTCGGTGCTCTCGACGCCACCGCCCTCGACGTGTTGGCCGAAGTTGCCGCGTTTGCGGGGGCGCTCGAGGTGCGCGTCGTGGGAGTGGCCAGGGCGAACGACCGGGTCATCGCCCGTCTCGCGCTGGCCGACCTGCTGGAGCCGACGGGACCACTGCGAGCGTTCCCGACCATCAACGCGGCCGTCAGGGCCTACCGGCAGGCCGGCTGAGGTTCAGGCGCAAGTAGGCGAACGCTCTAGCGAGGACCGGCGAGGTCGCGACGTCGCAGCCGAAACTCGGGACGTTCGGCCCTTTCGGATGCGGGTGGTGATGGTGTGTGATGGAGTCATGACACATCGCCATGCCATCGTGTGGCTCGACCACTACCACGCCACCGTGACCGATTTTTCGGTCGATCACACCCACTCGGTGTCGATCAGCAGCGCCGGGGAGGTGCCCCAGCTGCACATCAGGGCCGGTCGGCCCGGCTCCGGCCACATCGCGAACGACGTAAACTTCTTCGCAGATGTCGTGACCGCACTCGGCGAAGCGAAGGAGATCCTGATCGTCGGTCCGGGACTGGCCAGGACGGCGTTCGCTCGATTCGTGGTTGAGCGTCACCCCCGAGTTGCCAAGCGAGTCGTCGGTGTCGAGCCGATGGATCATCCGACCGATCGAGAGCTGCTCGCGTTCGCAAAGAAGTACTTCCACCGCACCGACCAACTACTCGGCGACGGGGCTCCGCGGTGACGGCAGCCGAACAGTGCATCGGCGGCGACGATGCCGCGTTTGCGGCGAGCTCGGCGGCGTCCGCTTTTCCGACGTGACCAAGGCGACGAATTCCGTCGGGGCATGTCAGATCTCGAATGTGTGCGGGTTCAAGAACTGGCGTCCCCAGAAGCGGGTACGTTCGACGGTCGTGAGTTTGGCGGCGTCGCATACGTCGTCCCACTGTTCGCGAATTGTCGCCGCCTGCGCGTCGACGAGGTCGCGTGCCTCGCGACGGTCGAGTAGGTAGAGGCCGGCCGCGTCGACGAGCAGTTTCAGGCGGGCGTCCCGGTTGCCGTGTTCGTCGAAGGCCATGGCCTGCTGTGCGGTCTCGCCGGAGCGGGCTTGTGGGCAGATGTCGTAGGCGGGGGTGAGTTCGAGCTCGTCGCCGACGAACGCTGCGTGGTTTCGGCCGTGATCGTCGGTGTTGCCGCACAGCATGTTGAATGCGATCCGCCCGAACAGCTCGCGCAGCGTGGCGGTCGGGTTGGCGAAGCGGCCACGGATCCGGTGGGTCAGATCGGCGTATGTCGCGTACCGACCTTCGGGAAACGATGTCAGGTCGAGAATCGTCAGCGCGGAGACGAGCCGCCGGCGATGGCCGGCATGAGTGCGGTCGAACCGTTCGACGAGCAGTGCATGGCGGCCCGCGGCGGTCGTCAGCTCGACGGCGGCGACGTCGAGGCCAACCCGGTGTGCTAGTTCCATCGCGACGAACTCGCCTTGCACAACTGGGTAGGTGTCAGTCGTCGAGGAGAACTTGGCGATCAGCTTGCGGTCCCCGTCATCGATGAGCGCTTTGGGTCGAGCTCCTCCGATCGAGGTGCCGCGCAGCAGCGCCGCGGTGAGGGCTGCGCTGAGGGGCTGGCCGGTCTCGATTCGTCCGGATGCGGTGGCGAGCTCGTGGAGCGTCGCACTGGCAACTTCGCGCGGCACGTAGGAATCGGCCGACGCTTGAAAGTCGAGGGCACCGATTCGGTCAGACCCGGATTCCATCAGGTATGTGAGGTCTCCGAACTCGACCGCCAGCTCACCGAGGAGATGGTTGATCAGCCGACGTCCCCATGAGTCGGGCATCGCATCGTCGATGCACAACGGCACCCCGCGAGCCTGGGCGCTCGCCGGGTACTGGTAGCCGCTCCGGAGCGGAAGCTCGGAGTCGTAGATCGGGACGGCATCTGCGCTGGCGAGGTACGAGCGTGCATAGACGAACGCGATCCGGTCGTCGACGATGTCGAGGCGGCCGCTCACCACCGGGGCGGTGTCGCCCGGCAGCCAGATCCACACGAATGCAGACGTCGGCTCAGAAATCATCGTTGGCATCGTGGTTGGCCATCCGGCCGGCTCGCGGCAGCAGCTTCAGCTCAGC
>JAYURF010000512.1:0-3312 GCA_043756365.1 Acidimicrobiales bacterium | reverse complement strand
ATCGGGGTGACGTCTTTCCGTATGTGCCGATCGCATCAGAGCTGTGCCGCCGCGGTCACGACGTCACCTATGTCGTGCCGCGCGAGTTCCACCCCCTGTTCGCCGCCGAGCCGTTTCGGTGTGTTCACAGTGGCACGGACTTCTCACCGGTGGCGCTGGATGAATACGGCGCGTACATTGCCCGGTGGGGAATGCGCTTGGGTGGTGCGGGGGTGCTGCCGCTGTACTTCGGTCGGTTCACGATTCCGCATCTTGGTGCGCTGTTCGAAGCGATCGACGCCGAGATGGAAGGTGCCGATCTGCTTGTGTCGCATCCGGCCCCATCGGTCATCGGGGCGATGTCGTGCGAGCGGCGGGGTATCCCATGGATCGTCGGCGATCTGTTCCCGATGCTCGTTCCAACTGCCACCGCGCCGCCGGCCGGGATGCCCGACTTCGGGCGGCGGGTGAACGGGGCGCTGTGGTGGCTCGGCCAGTCGCGCCTCGTCGGTCCGTTGACGAGCCGGCGAGGTTTCGTGAAGTTCCGTCGATCGCTCGGATTGGACACCGGCCGCGGTTGGAACGTCGTTGGTGCGCGGCTGTCGCCGCACCGCAACCTCGGCCTCGTGTCCCGGCACTACGCCGAGCCGGCCTCCGATTGGCCCGACAACTACGAACTTGTCGGGTTCACCTCGTGGCGCGGACCTGACGGTGGTCACCTCCCCGACGCTGTCGAGGCGTTCCTTGCCGACGGTCCGCCTCCAGTCGTCGTCACCCTCGGCACGAGTGGCGCATCGGCTCGACCGGAGGTGTTCGAACAGGTCGCCGCAGTGCTCGATTCGCTCGGTGCCCGCGGGGTGTTCCTCACGTCGAACGCAGCTGTCACTGCCCGGGTGCTCGCTGCCGGTGTCGGGCAGCGTCATGGAGTCTGGCCGTTCGTCCCACTAGCACCGCTGCTGTCACGTGCTCGCGGTCTCGTGCAATCCGGAGCGCACGGCACGAACGCAATGGCGCTCGAGGCGGGGGTGGCGTCGGTCATCGTGCCATGTATGTTCGATCAACTCTGGCATGCCCGGCGCCAGTGCGAACTCGGGTCCGGTGTGTGGGTCCGCCGTGATCGCGATCTCTCCGGTGCACTACGGCGACTGTTGACCGATGAATCGATGGGAGAGCGGGCACGCGATCTCGCCGCACAGATCGGGACCGAGAATGGCGTCGCCACGGCATGCGACAGGATCGAGGCGTCCCTGGCATGACGCTGCAGCGGTCCCCTGCGGATTTCACGCTGGAACCACACGGGCCGAGTCCAGCGCAATGCATCCGAGTGGTGAGCGCCCAGACGGGTGCGCGCTCAACACTCGGATGGGTACCAGTGGACTCGGACGACCGGCACGGACTCGGACGACCGGCACGGACTCGGACGACCGGCACGGACTCGGACGACCGGCACGGACTCGGACGACCGGCACGGACTCGGACGACCGGTACGGACTCGGACGACCGGTACGGACTCGGACGACCGGTACGGACTCGGACGACGCGCGGGTACACCCCTGCTGGGGTGAGTGGCCGAATAGGATCGCCGATGTGTCGATTCGAATCGCTGTGGCCGAGGACAACGCGCTGTTGCGCGACGGCCTGGCACGGCTGATCTCGTCCACAGCTGGATTCGAGTTGACCGGTACGGCGGGTAGCTACGACGAACTACTTGCGTTGGTCGACGGCACCGATCCCGACATCGTGCTCACCGACATCCGGATGCCCCCGACTGGCACGGACGAAGGGATCCGCGCTGCGGCCGCGCTGCGGTCCACCCACCCGCACATCGGGGTCATCGTGCTCAGCCAGTACGTGTCGCCGGCCTATGCGGTGGCGTTGCTGGCAGGTGGTTCGGAACGTCGCGGGTACCTGTTGAAGGACCGGGTGGCCGACGTCGATGATCTGGTCGCCGCGATCCGCGTCGTGGCCGACGGCGGGGCGGTCATCGACCCGAAGGTCGTCGAGCAGCTCGTCTCGTCGTCGGCTCGCGCCGCCAAGACACCGCTCGATTACCTCACGCCACGCGAACGCGAGGTTCTCGGCCAGATGGCCCAGGGCAAATCGAACGCGGCCATCGCCGCCACGCTGGTGCTCTCCGAGCGGGCGGTCGAGAAGCACATCAACTCGATCTTCTCCAAGCTGCACCTGACGGAAGAACGCGACGTGAACCGCCGGGTAGCAGCGGTCCTGTTGTACCTGACCGATGGTGGTGCAGGCCACACCTCAGGTGACGTAGCAGCACGGTTCCCCGGAACGAGCTGAGCTGCCACCATGACGAGATCATGGAGGTTGTGCTGATGGATCAGGTGGGCGACTCGATGCACGTCGACGCCGACGTCGTCCGGGTGCTGGTCGTTGACGATCAGGCACCGTTTCGTGCCGCGGCGAGGGCCGTCATCGCCCGCGTCCAGGGCTTCGAGTTGGTCGCCGAGGCGACCTCCGGCGAGCAAGCCGTGGAACTCGTTGATCAGCTGCTGCCCGCAGTCGTGCTGATGGACATCAACATGGGTGTGATGGATGGGATCGAGGCAACACGGGTGATCACCACCGCCCGCCCCGCCACTTGTGTCATTCTCGTCTCCACCTACACCGAGTCGGATCTTCCCTCGGCAGCGAGGTCCTGCGGAGCGGCTGCGTACGTCAACAAAGACGAGCTGTCACCGCGAGTGCTGCGACGCATCTGGGAGGCCGGCGGCGACGCGGCGTGGCGCTCCAAGCGGGTGTAGCCGGCATGGGCGCAGTTGTGCTCTGGGTGCGCTCGGTGCTGCGCCGCAGCCGGGTGGCCACGGTGTCAATCGTCCTGCTGGCGGGTGTGTCGGCCGGTGTCGTCGGCAGCGCGTTTCAAGCCGTCCGCCGCGCCGAGGGCTCGATCGAACGGCATGCAGCTCGCAGTGCCAGCTATGACGTGATCGTGAACGGCTGTCCGCCGGAGGTGCCGGACCCATACGACGTTGGTGGGCATCTTGGCGCTGGCGACGCTGACGCACGCGCTCGTCACGTTGCTGCAGCGGCATCGCGGTGACCTGGCGGTGCTGGCGGCGCTGGGAATGACGAGGCGGCAGCGACGTGGTGTCGGGCCCGGTGCCGGAATGGTCATCGCCGCGTGCAGCATCGTGGTCGGCGTCCCCGGTTGCGATCTGTGTCGCAGCGGTTCCCTCGCTGTTGCTAACCCGGGCCGCTCCCGCACGCCAACTTCGCGCCGAGTAGCCACTGACGCCGAGAGGTTGCCGACCGAGATCAGTCAGCCGAGGGGGAGATGGCCGCGGACGGTCGTGCCGGCGCCGACGGCGCTGC
>JAYURF010000511.1:0-3317 GCA_043756365.1 Acidimicrobiales bacterium | reverse complement strand
AGCAGGGCATGAGCGAGCTGTACCGCACCATCGAGAACCCGCTGGTCGAGGTGCTGGCCAAGATGGAACACGTCGGCATCGCTGTCGATGTGGCCGAGCTACGCAAGCTGAACGAGCGCCTGACCGCCGATGTGGAACGCCTCGGTGCCGAGCTGCAAGCGGTGGTCGGACGCCCGTTCAACATCAACTCACCCGTGCAGTTGCGCGACATCCTGTACACCGAACGGGGCCTGGCCCCCGGCAAGAAGACCAAGACCGGGTTCTCCACCGACGCGGCGACATTGGAGAAGCTGCGTGGCGAGTGGCCCGAGTTCATCGAGCCGCTGCTGCAGTACCGCGAAGTGGAGAAACTGCGAAGCACGTACGGAACCGGCTTGCTGCAGGAAGTGGCGCCAGATGGTCGCATCCACGCCACCTTCAACCAGACCGTCGCCCGCACCGGCCGACTGAGCAGCGATCAGCCGAACCTGCACAACATCCCGGTCCGCAGTGACGAAGGACGGTTGTTCCGGAAGGCGTTCATTCCAGCACCTGGTCATACCTTGCTCGTCGCCGACTACAACCAGATCGAGCTCCGCTGCATCGCCCACCTCGCCGGCGACCCGGGCCTGATCGAGGCGTTCGCCAACGGTGACGACATCCACAACGCCACCGCATCGCGGGTGTTCGCCGTCGAGCCTCGCGCCGTCACAGTCGAGCAGCGCTCCAAGGCCAAGATGGTCAGCTACGGCCTGGCCTACGGGATGGAGGCGTACGGCCTTGCCCAGCGCCTCGGCATCCCCACCGACGAAGCGACGGTGATCCTCGATGCGTACTTTGCCGCCTTCCCCAACGTGAAGGCCTACATGGAACGCACCGTCGTCGAGGCGCGCATGCGCGGCTACACCGAGACCTTGTTCGGCCGCCGCCGCCCGATCCCGGAGCTGTCCAACTCCAACTTCCGCATCCGTCAAGCGGGGGAGCGCCAGGCGATGAACGCCGGCATCCAAGGTCTCGCCGCCGACATCTTCAAGGTGGCGTTGGTACGCATCGACCAAGCCCTCGTCGAGCAGCGGTTGGCATCGCAGGTTGTGCTGCAGGTGCACGACGAGGTCGTGGTCGAGGTACCCGATGGCGAACGTGAGGCCGTACATCCGCTGGTGATCGAGATCATGCGCAACGCGGCCGAACTCGATGTGCCGCTCGAGGTGAACGTGGCCTGGGGACACACCTGGGCCGATGCCAAAGGCTGAGCCCCGGTGAGCGACGACGCGACGGAGCGTCATCACTGGTTCGAACCGATCGCCGATCACCTCGGCGAGGCGTACTTGCGCTACTCGTTCACCAAGGGCACCGTGCAGGAGGTGGATCATCTGGTCGGTGCACTCGCGCTGGAGCCCGGCGACTGCGTGCTCGATGTCGGCTGTGGGCCGGGGCGACATGCCCACGAGTTGGGCCGCCGGGGAGTGACGGTCGTCGGCATCGACATCTCCGCCCGGTTCATCGAGTTGGCCCGCCGTGATGCACCACCATCCACCTCGTTCTGTCACCTCGACGCACGCAACCTCGCCACCCTGCTCGACCCCGGCCCCGGCCGAGACTCTGGCCTCGGCCCGTTCGATGCGGTGATATGCCTGTGCCAGGGTGCATTCGGGCTGATGACCGCGAACGGCGACGACGAGGCGGTGATCGCCGGGATCAGCAGCGTCCTGCGCCCCGGCGGTCGGCTGGCGCTCACCGCGTTCAACGCCTACTTCTCGGTGAAGTATCACGAGGCGAGCAGCTTCGACGCAGCAACCGGTGTCAACCACGAGCGCACCGAAGTTCGTAACGACCAGGGCGAGCCCCGCGATGTCGACCTGTGGACCGGGTGTTACACGCCACGTGAGCTACGCGTGCTGCTGCGCACCCACGGCCTGCGCGTCGACCGGATCAGCAGTGTCGAACCTGGGGTGTACGGCGATGGCGAACCGACCACGGAATCCCCGGAGTTCTTGGTCATCGCAACTCGATGCTGATCTCGGGGAACTCGGCGACAACCGACCCGGTCCAACGGGATTGCAACTGATATCCTTGACCGGTCCAGATTTCTCGGACAGTTCAACGTTTCCCACAGCAACCCACCCCCACAGCAGCCCACCCCCACATCAACATTGTTCGAAAGCACCATCCCCTTGTCCGATACCTCAACCACCTCAACCGTCAGCGCACCCGACAGCAGCTCCAATCCAATGGGTACGTTCGACGACGAGGGCAACTACACCCCTCGCCAGGTCATCTCCGATGATCTCGGCATGTCGTTCGCCGATGCGATCGACGGCACGCTCGTCGAAGTCGAAGACGGCCAGATCGTCAACGGCACGGTCGTCAAGATCGATCGCGACGAAGTGCTCCTCGACATCGGCTACAAGAGCGAAGGCGTCATCCTCGCCCGCGAGCTGAGCATCCGTAACGACGTCAACCCGCACGAGATCGTCTCGCTCGGCGAAGCGATCGAAGCCCTCGTCCTCACCAAAGAGGACAAGGAAGGCCGCCTGCTGCTGTCGAAGAAGCGGGCCCAGTACGAGCGGGCATGGGGCACGATCGAAAAGGTCAAGGAAGCCGACGGCATGGTCGAGGGACCGGTCATCGAAGTGGTCAAGGGCGGTCTCATCGTCGACATCGGCCTGCGCGGCTTCCTGCCCGCGTCGCTGGTGGAGATGCGTCGCGTCCGCGACCTGCAGCCCTACGTCGGCCAGGTCCTCGAGGCCAAGATCATCGAGCTCGACAAGAACCGCAACAACGTGGTCCTGTCGCGCCGTGCCTGGCTCGAGCAGACCCAGTCCGAGGTTCGCCACGGTTTCTTGACCCAGCTCCAGAAGGGTCAGATCCGCAAGGGTGTCGTCTCCTCTATCGTCAACTTCGGTGCGTTCGTCGACCTCGGTGGGGTCGACGGCCTCGTGCACGTCAGCGAGCTGTCCTGGAAGCACATCGACCACCCGAGCGAGGTCGTCGAGGTCGGCCAGGAGGTCACCGTCGAGGTCCTCGACGTCGACCTCGACCGCGAGCGCGTCTCCCTGTCGCTGAAGGCGACGCAGGAGGACCCGTGGCAGCAGTTCGCCCGGACGCACCAGATCAACCAGGTCGTGCCGGGTCGGGTCACGAAGCTCGTTCCGTTCGGTGCGTTCGTGCGGGTCGACGAGGGCATCGAGGGCCTGGTCCACATCTCCGAGCTGGCCGAGCGCCACGTCGAGATCCCCGAGCAGGTCGTCAACGTCGGTGACGAGCTCCTCGTCAAGGTCATCGACATCGACCTCGAGCGCCGTCGCATCAGCCTGTCGCTGAAGCAGGCCAACGAG
>JAYURF010000510.1:0-9383 GCA_043756365.1 Acidimicrobiales bacterium | reverse complement strand
CTTGCTCGGTGTGCAGATCGACGGCGCGGTCACACGGCAATCGGAGCGCTTCGATCTCTACCGTTCTGCCATCGCCAAGATCGCTGCGAGGGGCCTCGTCTATGAGTGCTTCTGCACCCGACGCGAGATCCGTGATGCGGCATCGGCCCCGAACGGCGGGCATCTGCCCGAAGGGGCGTACCCCGGCACGTGCCGCGAGCTTTCGATACTCCAACGACGCACTTTCGAACGAGAGGGGCGCAGCGCCGCACTTCGTCTACGTACGAACGGCGAGACCTACGCGTTCGACGACCGGGTCGCCGGGCGCTACGCAGGAGGAGTTGACGATGTGGTCCTTCAACGAAACGATGGCGTGCCCGCCTACAACCTGGCCGTCGTGGTGGATGATTCGCTGCAGGACGTGACGGAGGTCGTTCGAGGTGACGACCTCCTGTCGTCCACACCAAGGCAGTTGCATTTGCAACGACTTCTGGGTTTCTCGGCGCCGGCGTATGCGCATGTCCCCCTCGTTGTGGGCGCCGACGGTGTCCGCCTTGCCAAACGGCACGGTGCAGTCACGCTCGCCGACCTCTCCGATCGAGGAACACCTGTCGAGCAGGTGCTCGAAATGCTCGCTGAGAGTCTCGGTTTGCAGAACTCGGGAGGGTGGCGTGCGGAGCGCTCCACGCGGGTGATCGTCGCGGAGTTGGCAGGCCGATTCTCGTGGACGTTGATTCCACGAGAGCCGTGGACGTTTGGAGCGGTCTGACACGATGGGCTGGTGCAACCGTTCAATGACTTCGACCAGATCCTCGGCTACCGCGGGGCTGCAGCGGCCGAAGCGGGCCTCACCCCCATTGGTCCCGAGTTGTACGTCACCACGTTCTGGACTCCTTCGTTCTGCGCCACGGTCATCCGGGCGGCCGAGGCTGTCGGTGCCTTCGAGCCGCAAGCCGACGACCCGGTGCCCGGCCACGAGGTTTCGCTCGCGGTCATCAGCCCGAGGCTGTTCGAGGCGGTGCAGCAGGATCTGGGCGTGCGGATCTGGCCCCGCCTGCGCACCGTGTGGCCGTACATCGACTACTACGGCCTGCGCGACGCGTTCGTCATCCGCTACGCGCTCGGTGAACAGGAGTCGCTACGCATCCACCACGATGTGGCCCAGATCTCGGCCTCGGTGAAGCTCAATGACACCTACGACGGAGGGGAACTGGCGTTCCCTCGCCAGGGCGTGACCAACGCCGATCTCAACGTCGGCGATCTACTCGCCTGGCCGTCGCTCGTCACCCATCCGCACGAGACGAATCAGCTTCGCCGAGGCATGAAGTATGCGCTCACGGTGTGGTTCGAACTGCCCGTCATCTGACGTCATCCCGACGCCGTGCGCGAACGAACTTGTCTTTGCGCAGGTCGCAGCGGTGTCAGGTGCTCGTAGGCCCGAAGCGGTGCCGGGTAGCCTTGGGCGAGTTGTCGTCACGCATCGACGTGACGAACCTCGAGAACTTCTTCCCCAATGACCGACCGCTTCCTCCGTTGCCTTCCTGCTGTAGCGCTACGCGCCCTGCCACTCCTGGCGGTGGGCACCGTGGCACTCGTGTCGACGTCGTGTTCGAGCGGGAATGGGCCTGTTCAGGCGGCGGGGAACGACCTTGCGACAACTGTCCCACCGTCACCGCTCACTCCGTCGGATCCCGCAACCGTGGCCCCCGTTGCCGTTGCCGTCGAGTCGACGATGCCGCCCACCGAGGTACCGCCGCCCACCGAGGTACCGCCGCCCACTGCTGCCCCCGTCACCACTGCTGTACCCACCACGCTCGCGGCACCCACGACGACCGCGATCCCAACCACCATTGCGGCGCCGCCGACCACGCTGCCGATCAACGTCGAGGTGATCGGCGCGTCGGCTGTTGTGTTGGAGGCTGTCGGCACCCGCGACGGGGAGGCCACCGCGGCCGTTCAAGACCGCCTCCTGCAGCTGGGATTTTGGCACTCAGGATCAGATGGCAAGTACGGGCACACGACCAAGCAGGCCGTGATGGCGTTCCAGAAGTACATCGGGCTCGAAGCAACCGGTTCGGTCGATCAGGCCACGGCCGAGTACCTCGCGCAGTACCCCGAGAAGGCACATGGCACGGCCGACAGCGGCGACTTGATCGAAATCGACAAGGTCAAGCAGTTGCTGTTCGTGGTCCGCGCCGGCAAGACCGTGATCGTGCTCAACACCTCCACCGGTAACGGTTTGCCGTACGAGGAGGAGGACAAGAACTCCCCGGGCGAGTTCCAGACCGGGGTGGCGATCACGCCCGATGGGCTATGGAAGGTCAACCGTGAACGACCCGAAGGCTGGTGGGAAGGTGACCTCGGCGAGATCTATCGCCCGAAGTACTTCCGTGGTGGCGTTGCAGTGCATGGGTCGAACAGCATCCCCAACTATCCGGCGTCACATGGGTGCGTCCGCGTCAGCGTGGCGGCGATGGACATGATCTGGGAGTTCGATCTGATGCCGATGCGGCACACCGTGTGGGTCCACGGCGGCTGAGGTGTTGCCCGTCATTGGGGCGCTTCGGCCCTGGGCCGATCCCGAACTGTTGTGCCTGCAGCGCCTTGCGGCGCACGTCCCGCTGCCGCCCGTCGATGGGGCCCGCCGCTCGCTGAACGGGCGCTGGTCGTTCGCCCTGTTCGACACACCAGAGGTAGTGCCCGCCACCGCAGTGCATGGTCCCACGCCAACAACCGGCACCAAGCTTGCCGTTCCGGGTAACTGGACACTGCAAGGTGTTGATGATTTGCCGCACTACACCAACGTGCAGATGCCCTTCCCCGGTCCGCCGCCGACGCTGCCCCCGCGTAACCCAACCGGTGTGTACCGTCGCCGCGTGAGCGTGCCGGCGTCGTGGCGGCGCCAACAGGTGGTGCTGCACGTAGCCGGTGCAGAAAGCGTGCATGCCGTGTACCTCAACGACACGTTCGTGGGGTACGGCACCGACAGCCGACTGCCGAGCGAGTACGACATCACGGCCGCGCTCCGGCCTGGAGCCAACGATCTCGCCATTGTGGTGGTTCGCTACAGCGCACAGAGCTACGTCGAGGATCAGGATCAGTGGTGGATGGCTGGTCTTCACCGCGAGGTGTTCATCGAGGCCCGCCCGGTGGTGCACATCGCCGACCTTGCCTGCATCGCCGACCTTCGCCTTGGCAACGGTTCCGGGCTGCTTGAGGTGGCGACCACGGTTGGTTTCGTTCACCTGCCAGGATCTGGTTGGCAGGTGCGGGCATGGCCTGAAACCCTGGCGGGTAAACGGATTGCTCAACCGCAGAACATTGCCGTGCCCCACGTGTTCGAGGCGCCATACGTGTTCGCCGGGCACACGGTGACCGCTTCGTGGGAGCTCGCGGCGGTGTCACCGTGGAGTGCGGAAACCCCCACCCGGTACCGGGTGATGGTCGAGCTGATCTCCCCCGAAGGCACCGTGGCCCAGGCGACGTCGCAGCTGGTGGGCTTCCGTCACGTGGAAGTGCGCGACCGCCAGTTGCTGGTCAACGGCCAACCCGTGTGGATCTTCGGCGTGAACCGCCACGACCATCATCCTGACCGCGGCAAGGCGGTCACGGTCGACGACATGCGCGCCGACCTCGAGGTGATGCGCCGCCACAACATCACGGCGGTGCGCACCTCGCACTATCCCAACGACAGCGTGTTCTACGACCTCTGCGACGAGCTCGGCATGTACGTGATCGACGAAGCCAACATCGAAAGCCACGCATACAACACCAGCCTGTGCAACGACCAGCGCTACCTCGCAACCTGGGTGGCGCGCGGATCGCGGATGGTGCGGCGCGACCGCAACCACCCGAGCATCATCATGTGGAGCCTCGGCAACGAGAGCGGCTATGGCACCAACCACGATGCACTCGCCGGGTGGATTCGCAAGCACGATCCCGGTCGTCCCCTGCACTACGAGGGTGCGCCGTTCCACGACGGCTGGGTCGATGGCGGGATGGTCGCAAGCGATCTGGTGTGCCCGATGTATGCATCGATCGAGGCGATCCGCGCCTACGGCGAAGCGGGCGCGGGTACCCGTCCGCTGATCCTGTGTGAGTACAGCCATGCGATGGGCAACTCCAATGGGTCCCTCGCCGACTACTGGGCGGCGATCACCACCACTCCCGGTTTGCAGGGTGGCTTCCTGTGGGAGTGGAAGGACCATGGGCTGCGCCAGCGGCTACCCGACGGAACCGTGCGCGTCGCCTACGGCGGGCAGTTCGGTGAACGCCCGCACGACGGCAACTTCGTCGCCGACGGCCTTGTTTCGGCCGACCTCGAACCTCATCCGGCGATGCAGGAGGTGGCCTGGGTGTACCGACCGGTCACTGTCGCACCGGGGCGCAAGCGGGGCACGATCCGCGTTGCCAACCGGCAGTCGTTCGTTGGTTTGGAAGCGCTCTCGGCAACCTGGCAGTTGCTCGTCGGCGGCGAAGTCGCAGCGTCAGGCAAGCTGTCCCTGCCCATCGTGGCACCGCATTCGACCGTGGAGATTCCGCTGCCATGTGCGTTACCGGGAGGAACCGCTGAGGCCCACCTGAGCGTGCAGTTCGCGTTACGCAAACCCACGTGGTACGCCCCGGCCGGGCATCACGTCGCATGGGATCAGATCGAGCTCCGGGCGGCACCGCGGCTGCGGCGACTCGCCACGTTCCGACCCAACCACGGTGCCGCAGCGATCGACGAAGTGCTCGACGCGCCGATCGAGCTCACGTTGTGGCGGGCCCCCGTCGACAACGATGGGTTCAAACTGATGCCCGAGCTTTCCCGCCGCCTCCGTGTGGGCGGGCAGGGGCTGCGGCTGTGGCAAGAGGCCGGAGTCGACGTTCGCCCGGCCGAGGATCTGGTGCAGCACACGTGGCATCGCGCGGTGGCCGACGATGGCTCGGTCGAGTATCGCCACACGGTGATCGTGCCCGAGTCGCTGCCCGATCTGGCTCGGGTCGGGGTGACGTTCGCGTTGCCCGCCCGGTTCTCCCAGCTGCGTTGGTTCGGCCGTGGGCCCGGCGAGAACTACCCCGACCGAAAGTCCGGCTCCCCGCTTGGGATATGGGAGGGTGAGCCCGACCGGCCGCCGTACCTCGTCCCGCAGGAGTTCGGCCTGCGTACCGACTGCAGGTGGTTCGAGTTCGTCGACCCAACCGGGCAACGGGTGCGCATCGACGTGGTGCAGCCGCGGGTGATGCATGTGTCGGCTACCCATTTCACTGCCGCCGATCTCACCGTAGCCACGACCGAGACCGAGCTGCGGGCTCGCCCCGAGTTGGTCGTGCACCTCGACGTCGCCCACCGCGGCCTCGGCACCGGCAGCTGTGGCCCCGACGTGCTGCCTGCCTACCTCCTCGGCTCCGGTCGCTTCGACTTCGCCTACCGCCTCACCGTCAGCTGAACGCCACCCGTACGCCGGGGTGCCCCCGTACGCCGACCTGCCCCCGAGCCGTCACCCAGCTGTCACCCAACTGTCACCGCAACTTTGTCGGTGAAGTCCGGTTGAGCCTGTCGATATCGACAAAGTTTGCCCGGGGATGGGTGCCAGCCGGTGGCGCCGGGTTGCCGCAACTTTGTCGGTGAAGTCCGGTTGAGCCTGTTGAGACCGACAAAGTTCGGCTGGGGCTGCGAGCCGGGTGTTGGCTGGAGTCGTCTTTGTCGGTATGGACTGGTTGAGGCTGTTGGGACGGACAAAGTTCGGCTGGGGGAACGGCCGGGGTCGGGGTGGCGTCAGGCTGGGCGGATTCGTAGGTTTCGGTTGGTGGCGTTGAGGCATTCGCCGGTGTGCACGTTGAAGCGCCAGCCGTGCAACGTGCAGACCAGTTGGTCGCCGTCGAGCTCGGCGAAGACTGCCAGATCGGCCTGGCGGTGCGGGCAGGTGCGTTCGCAGATGAAGTCGCCGATGCGGATCTCCTCGTCGGCCATCCCACCACGTTCGGGATCGAGCTTGCGCAACGCTTCTGCTTCCGTGCGGCGCATCCGCTCGACCGACAACGACTTGAAGAAGTTGTACACGTACTCGTTGTACGGGCCCTCCCGCCACGCCCGGAAGCGAAGCGAGAGGAACAGCGCGTTGCTCCAATCGACGGCGCGCTGAGCGACGACGGTTTCCACCAACTCGCGCTGGATCTCGAATCGGAACGCAACTGCCTCGCCATGATGCTCGCGCACCTGCCCGGCGGGGAAGTCGATCACGATGCCGAGATCCCCAAGGTGCAACAGCACGTTCGCCCCCACGCCGGCGCGCAGCGTGGGGGCCATCGCCAGCAACGGCTCCCACCATGCCTGCAACGTGGCCACCAAGTCGTCGGAACGTGCAGTCCAGCCACGCTTCATCTCCGCGAGCCAGACGAGTTTGTCAGCCTGGTAGCGCTCTAGATAGCGGCGCTTGTCAGTGAAGATCGCATCGACGGCCGCGTCGTTGAGGGGATGGGCCACGGCTATCTCGTCGCCGTCCACGTCGATCGAGGTACCGGGAATTGCCAGCACACCGTGTCGTCCGGCCGTGGCGAGCAGGTCCATGAACACGCGCTGGTCACCGAAGATGCTCGCTTCGTCGCCGTCAATCACGTTGAGATGAAACAGTTCCGGATCGAGGAACGCGGGCGGCCCGGCGCTGGGCACCACCGCTCGGGCGTCGAGCGCCTCCACGTACCGCATCGCCCGGCTCAGCTGGCTGTCGACCTTGGCGGTGATGAGGTCGCGCATCCGATCGGCGGTCTCGGTGTACACCATTGGGTACCAGATCGCCCCGCTGTACTGAATCCAGTGCAGATCGATGGGTCCGTGCGAACGCAGCGCGGCGAGGTCGGTGGTGCGGCAATCGTTTTGGTTGACGAGCCGCGAGCGGCCGTCGCTGACCACCAGTGCCGAGTCGCCGCCGGGACCGTCGGTGATGCTGGTTTCGACGTGAATCGCCACGGTGAGGTCACCGCGCAGCGACGTCTCTGTCCCGTCGACGGTGCGCACGATGTTGTGAAACCCGAGGAGTTCGAGGCGGTGCTCGAGCTCGTGGGAGGGGAACCCGGGTAACAACACCGTGGTGTCGCGGCTCACATGCTGCTGCAGCCAGTGCTCGTCGAGATGGTCGCCATGGATGTGGCTGATGTAGAGGTAATCCGGGTGTTCGATCGCGTCGAGCAGGCTCGGGGGCAACTGGTCGTTGCGCGGGAACACGAACCATGAACCGAAGAATGCAGGGTCGAACCACGGGTCGCACAGGATCGACCCATCATCGGTTTCGATCAGGATGCCCGCGTGGCCGATGGAGGTGGCTCGCACGAGGGTGGCGTGTGGGCCTCAGGCCACAGGCGGATCGGTGTATTGCTGACCGGCTCGCGAAACGTGCTCGGTCCAGGCATCGCCGTCCCAGTAGCGCAGCTCGAACCGGCCGGCGGGATCCCCGTACCAGCCGGCTGGGACGGCGGGCTGCGCCGATGCCGGAGCCGGCGAATAGCTCGGCGCGTTCGACGAATAACTCGGGGCTGGATCGACGATGGGGGCGACTGGCGAAGCCGGCTCGGGGGCGACAGCCCAACCCGACGGCTCGCTGACGCTCGGCTCGGGCGCGACGGCCGTCGCCGATGAGTACGCCGGCGCGCTGCTGGCGCCGTTGCCGTTGGTGCTGTCCGACCATGGCGCCCCTGACGACGAACTGCTCGACGAGGAGGTCGTGTCAACGCTGGAACCCGCGCCGCCACTGACAGCTTCGGCCCGAGCGTCGCGAGCCAGGAACGCGGTCACATCACTGCCTGTCGACACGATGCCGATCACCGACCAGCCGTCGGCTGACTTCTCGGTGAGCTGCGGCGCAAGCGCTGATGGATCGAACGATGACGAGCTGACGGTGGTGAACTCCTGCATGGTGGGAGATGGTAACTCACGCGCCACCGCGATGGGAGCGGCAGACGCAAGGTTTTCACAAGGTCGCTTCGGGGCTGGGTAGGCGAAGTTCGGACGCTTGGCGGCGGGGGCAGCGACGATCAGCCGTTGAGGACCAGATCGTTCACGTCGGCATTGCCCGGAGGGCCGTCGTAGCGGACCTCGCCGTCGGCGAGCGCGATCAACCGGTTGGCGCGATGCACGAACCCGAGGTCGTGGGTGGCGACCACGACGGTGGAGCCCTCGGCGTGAGCGTCATCGAACAGGGTGAGCAGCGCAGCACGGCCGGCGGCATCGAGGCCGACGAAGGGCTCGTCGACGAGGAGCACTCGGAACGGTCGGATGAAGGCGAGGGTGATTGCTGCCTTCTGGCGCAGACCGCGGCTGAACGTGGTGGGCAGTTGATCGATGCGATCGACGAGGCCAAGACGGCCGACCAACATGGCGGCTCGATCAGCCCAGTCGGTCACGTCGTGCAGCCGGGCGACGTACTCGAGGTGTTCGCGCAGCGAGAGGTCGTCGTAGAACGTCGGCTGATCGGCGAGGTAGGAAAGGTCGCGTCTGGCTTCGACGCTGCCCCGATCCGCTCCGTGCACTGCGACGTTGCCCGACGATGGGTCGAGCAGGCCGGCGATCATCCGCAACAGCGTGGTCTTACCGCTGCCGTTGTGCCCGATGATCGCCACGAGATGCCCGGCGTCAATCGTCATCGTCAGTGGTGCGAGCGCCGGCGGTGGAGCGGACCTGTCGGAGGACGTGGGCGTTGATCGGGCTGATGTGAAGCCGGAGGACCGATACGATTTGGTGAGTTCGCGAACCGCGATCGCCAGGGAATATGAGTCGGTCATCGGTTGCTCCGTTGTTGCTGCGTGTGCACGCGGCCTTGGTCCATGAAGTTGCGTACAGCCCGGCGCATGCGGTCGCGATGGCGAACCCACACGCCGATCGCGGCAATCAACAGCATCAGCATCACGGCTCCACGTAACGCCGCTCCAACCGCTTCGCCAGCAGTCGCTGTGCCGGATCGTGGATCGACGGCATCGACGACGAAGAGCACCGAAAGCGCCCCGAGGCCGCTGACTACCAATGGCACGAGTGTGCGCAACATGGTGGACAGGCCGGCCATCTCCGGCGGCATGAAGGTTTGTTGGCTCGTCGACGCCATCGGATCAGGCGCATCACGAACCACGCTCACCGCCGCGCCGGCTGCCCCAGCGAGCATCGTTGGTACCGCAAGGATTGATGCGACGGCGGCTGCGGCACCGAGGCGTGGTTCGTTGCTGGCCACTGCATCGATGATGATTGCCGCCACCGCCGCAAGCACGGCAAAGGGGACGAGCGCGATGGCCGGCGCGATCAAGTGGCGGGCCATCAACATGCCCCGCTCGACCGGGAAGCTGTCGGTGCGGTCGGGCTGGTCGATCTCTTGCGACAACGGCTCCAGCACCTCCATGCCGAGCACGAATGTGAGCGCCGCCGTGCCGAGCAGCGC
>JAYURF010000509.1:0-3334 GCA_043756365.1 Acidimicrobiales bacterium | reverse complement strand
TTCGCTCTGCTGGTGCAATTGCTACCACCTCCGGCGGGCGAGTTCTCGCGCCGGCCTTGAGGCTGGATAGGTTCGTCGCCGCGATGGACCTCTTCGATTCCCCGGCTGCGGTGCGCACATGGTCAGACGGTCAACGCCGGCGCGGGCACACTGTCGCCCTGGTCCCCACTATGGGAGCGTTGCACCGCGGGCACTTCGCGCTGATCGAGGAGGCTCGCCGGCACGCCGACGAGGTGGTGGTCTCGGTCTTCGTCAACCCGTTGCAATTCAACGTTCCCGCGGACTTCGCCGGGTATCCGCGACCGATCGACGCCGACCGCGCGGCGTGCGCAACCGCAGGCGTTGCCGCGGTCTACGCACCGACCGCGGCGGCGATGTACCCGACCGGCTTCGAGACCCATGTTGAACCCGGATTGCTCGCAGCCGGGTTCGAGGGAGCGCATCGACCCGGCCATTTTCGGGGGGTGACGACGGTGGTCACCAAGTTGTTCGCAGCCGTGCGGCCCGACGTAGCTGTGTTCGGGCAGAAAGACGCGCAACAGTTGGCGATCATTCAGCGGATGAACCTCGATCTCGACCTGGGTGTCGACATCGTCGCACTGCCCACCGTGCGCGAGCCCGATGGGTTGGCGATGAGCAGTCGAAACGGGCGGCTCTCGCCGAGCGAGCGCAGCGCGGCGGTGTGCGTCTGGCGCGGCCTGCACGCGGGTATGCGCGCCAGGCGTGATGCCGACTCGGTCATCGCCGCCGTCCGCCAGCCGATCGACGCCGAACCAATGGCCCGAGTGGAGTACGTCAGCGTGGTCGACCCGACGACGTTCCACGCGATCGATGTGGGCGCCGCCGGTTCACTCGTCATCGTCGCAGTCTGGTTCGGCGATGTCCGCCTGATCGACAACGCCCCGTTGCCATAGGGGTTTCCGGTACTGTCCGGTGACCATGGACCCACGGCAACTCTCGCTCTGGCACGCCACGCTGCCCGCCGACGACACGCTCATCCCTCGTCCGGCGCTCGGGGCCGACCTCGACGTCGACGTCGCCATCATCGGCGCGGGCTACACGGGTTTGTGGACTGCGTACTACCTCAGTCGGCGCGACCCCGGCATCCGCATCGCCATCGTGGAAAGCGAGTTCGCCGGGTTCGGGGCGAGCGGTCGCAACGGCGGCTGGTGCTCCGCGCTGCTCCCGATGGGCTTCGCGGCGATGGCCGCAACCCATGGACGGGATGGGGCCACTCGGCTCCAACAGGCGATGAACGACACCGTCGACGAGGTGGGTTCGGTCGCTGCGGCTGAAGGAATCGACTGCCACTTCGCCAAGGGCGGCACGTTTCGCGCGGCGCGCAACCCGGCCCACATCGGCCGCCTGCAGGCCCAGGTTGCCGAACACCGAGCGTTCGGCTTCGACGACGACGATCTGCGCTGGCTCGACGCCGACGAAGCCCGCGCCGTGGTCGGTGCATCGGACGTGCTCGGCGGCATCTACACCCCGCACTGCGCCGCCATCCACCCGGCTCGCCTGGTCCGCGGGCTTGCCACCGTGGTCGAGTCGCGTGGCGTGTCGCTGTTCGAGCAGTCGCGCGTTACGGCGATCGAGCCGCACCGGATCAGTACCGCCGGCGGATCCGTGAGCGCCGAGTACGTCGTGCGGGCGACCGAGGGTTTTACGCCGATGCTGCCCGGGGCCCGTCGAGTGGTCGCACCGATCTACAGCCTGATGATCGCCACCGACGTGTTGCCATCGTCGTTCTGGGAGGAGGTCGGCTGGGCGCGACGCGAGACGTTCAGTGATGGCCGCAGGCTGGTCATCTACGGCCAGCGCACCGCCGACGACCGGATCGCGTTCGGGGGCCGGGGCGCGCCGTACCACTTCGCATCCAGCGTCAAGCCGGGGTATGACCGAAACCTCCGGGTGCACGATGCGATCCACGCCACCCTGGTCGAGCTGTTCCCGCAACTCGCCGGGGTCGCAATCACCCACCGGTGGGGCGGTCCGATTGGTGCGCCGCGCGACTGGTACTGCTCGGTCGGCCTCGATCGCACCACCGGCATGGGATGGGCCGGTGGGTACGTTGGCGATGGGGTGGCGACCACCAATCTCGCCGGCCGAACGCTCTGCGACCTGATCACCGGCGCCGAGAGCGACCTCACCACCCTGGCCTGGGTCAACCATCGCTCGCGGGCGTGGGAACCCGAGCCACTGCGCTGGCTGGGGATCAATGCGATGGTCCGCCTACCGATCGGGGCGGACGCCTACGAACGCAAGCACGGACGCCCCGAGCGCTGGCGCAGCGCCATCATGAACCGAGTGATCGGCCACTGACCGGCGCCTGACCAGTACCCGGTCACGGGAAGCCGGCGGGCAGTTGCTCGGCGAACAGCCAGTCATCGAAGAACGCGTCGAGATCGGTACCACTGACCTCTTCGGCCAGCGCGGTGAAATCGGCGGTCGTCTTCGATTCGCCCGTGTTCTCCGCAACCCAGCGACGGAGGAGCTCGAAGAACCGCTCGTCGCCGATCGTGGCCCGCAAGGCGTGGAGCACCACGGCGCCGCCGGCGTAGGAGTTGAACCCGAACATCTCGTCGACATCGGGTGTGGCCGTGGCATTCCCTGGCTCCTCGGAGCGGATCGTCAGCGCCGAGTTCGCCTCGTCGTCGATGGCGCTGACCCCGGCATGGTCGAGCCACATCCATTCGCCGTACGTGGCGAAGCTCTCGTTCAGCCAGATGTCGCCCCACGTCGCCGGCGACACGGCGTCGCCGAACCACTGGTGGGCAAGTTCGTGAGACAGGAACAGATGTTGTACGTAGCCGAGGTCGCCGTCGAGGAAGTCCTCCCGGCTGAACATCGACCGCCCCTGGGTTTCCATCGCGTACCCGCCGCCGGTGTCAGTGAAGGCCAGCCCGTAGCGATCCAGCGGGTACGGGCCGAACAGGTCGTCGAAGAAGTCGATCTGCGGGCCGATCGTGTCGATGTACGGCTGCATGAGCTGACGGTCGGAACGGAGCACCGCGCTGAGCAACGGCACGCCGTTGGGTCCGGCACCGGTGATCAACTCGTAGTCGCCGGTCACCAACAACACGAGATAGGTGGGCATCGGATCGTCCTCGCGCCACACCCACGTCGACCCATCCGGCGAATCGATGCTGCTCTCGAGCGCACCGTTGGCGACAGCGGTCGTTCCTGTTGGCACGGTGAGCGAGATCGTCCAGGTTGCCTTGTCGCTCGGGTGGTCGTTGCTCGGCAGCCACGTGCGCGCCCCGTCGGGTTCGTTGAACACCACCGAGCCGCCGGGCGTTGGAGACCACCCGCTCACCAATCCCGACACCGACTC
>JAYURF010000508.1:0-3346 GCA_043756365.1 Acidimicrobiales bacterium | reverse complement strand
AGGTGAGCGCGGCACTGCTCGCTCACGGGGTCGTGATCATCGAGCGCCTCGCCGAAGCCGAACTGTGCGACCGGGTCGAGCGCGAGTTGCGACCGTGGCTCGAGCAGACGCCGACCGGTGCCGATTCGTTCTCGGGGCGCAACACCCGCCGGACCGGAGCGCTGCTCACCCGCTGCCCGTCGAGCGCGGCGATGGTGGCCCACCCGCTGGTGCTCGACGTAGTCAACGCCACCCTGTGGCCGAAGAAGACCACGTTCCAGCTACACCTCACCCAGTCGATCGCGATCGGGCCGGACTCGCCCGGGCAGATGCTGCACCGCGACCAGTGGTGCTTCGACATGTTCCCGTTCGCTCGCGACGTCGACGTCGAGGTCAGCACGATCTGGGCGCTGTGCGACTTCGACGAGATCAACGGGGCGACACGCGTGGTCCCCGACAGCCACCGCACCCCCGACGAGCAGACGTACACGATCGACGACACGGCCGCAGCGGTGATGCCACGCGGTTCGCTGGTCATGTACCTCGGTTCCACCGTCCACGGCGGTGGTGCCAATCACAGCAGCCAAACCCGCATCGGGGTCAACGTCGACTACGTGCTCGGCTGGCTGCGCCAGGAGGAGAACCAGTACCTGTCGTACAGCATCGACGAGGTCAGTGAGTTCCCCGAGCAGATCCAACGGCTGCTCGGCTATGAGGTCGGTGCGTATGCGCTCGGCTACATCGACGGCGGCCGAAGCCCGATGTCGTTGCTGCGCAAGCCCGACGGCGACTCCAACGGCGACTCCGACGAGGCTCCGAGCTTTCGCCCGCGATGAACCTGGTCCGCCGGTTCGGCACCGTGCTGGCAGTCCTCATCGCCGGTGCGTTCACCGCAGTGCCAGCAATTGGCCCGGCAGGACGAGTGGTGGCTGCGCCCACCCCGCTGAGCCCACCGTCGCGGCTGGTGCCGGTGGGCCCGTTGCGGGTGACCGACACTCGGCTCGCCGAGTGTGGATGCGTCCGCCTCGACAACACCACGATCCGGGTGATCGTTGCCGGCAGGGGCGTTGTTCCCGCCGGCATCACGGCTGCGGCGATCACCGTCACGGCCACGGAGGCGAGCACGAGCACCTTCGTCACGGTGTGGCCGAGCGGGACGCCGCGGCCGGATACGTCCACGGTCAACGTTGGCGCTGGCCGCACCGCTGCCAACTCGACCATCGTCCCCCTCGGCGCTGGAGGCACGCCCGGCGCCGGAGCAATCGACGTGTTCGCACCGGCGCAGGTGGATCTGATCATCGACGTGACGGCCGGATTCGTCCCGGCGGCTACCTCCCGCGCTGGCCGCTTCGTGCCCACCGCGCCTCGCCGGTTGCTCGACACCCGCGAAACCGGTGGAGCGCTCACCAGCGGTGGCGCTGTGGACGTCGCGCTCCCAGCGGGTGTCGCGGCCGACTCGCTGGCGATGGTGCTCAACGTCACCAGCGTCGGTGCGACGCTCCCAGGGTTTCTCACCGGGCGGGCTGCCGGAACGCCGGCATCGACCAGTTCGTTCCTCAACCCTGACGGGAGCGGCGCGCCGCGTGCCGCTTCGATCATCGTGCCGGCGTCACCGGCTGGGGTGACGTTCGAGTCGTCGTCGGGCGGGCACCTCATCGTCGATCTCGTCGGGTGGTTCACGGGACCCTCGGCCGCGGAGTCCGGCGAGGGCATGTTCGTCGCCGCCACGCCCACTCGATTGCTCGACACCCGAATCGACGCACCCCGGCTGTGGCGAGGCGGAACGCGCGAACTGGCTTCGCCGATCAGCAACGCGGCGGCTCTCGTCACGAACGTCACCCTCGATCAGGTCGATGCGCCAGGTTTCGTCGCCGCGTTCCCGGCCGGGACGACGCGGCCCGCCACGTCGTCGGTCAACGCTTCGGCGCGCAACACCACCATCGCCAACCTGGCCATCACGACCGTGTCGACCCGCGGGCTGGCCTGGTTCGCAAACGTTGGTACCGACCTCATCGTCGACCTCACAAGCTGGTTCACTGGCGCAACCGTCGCCGCCCCTCAACCGCTGTCGGCGAATGCTCCGCCGACCTTGCGCACTCTGCTCATCGGCGATTCCACCCTCGCCGCACTCGACGTGGTGACCGCATCGCAGCGCGCCCTGCAGGGCTTCGAGCCGGTACTTGACGCCGCACCGTGCCGGCGGCTGGTAGGACCCTCGTGCAGGAGCGCATACACCGGCCAAGTTCCCAACACCGCAGTGCAGGCGATCGCGGCCACGCCAGGACCGGTCGACGTGGTGGTGGTCAAAGCCGGATACAACGAGGGCAGCGCAGCGTTCGAGGCAGCGGCCGTGGAGGTTCTGCGGACCGCTCGCGCCCGTGGTGTGGCCCTGGTGCTGTGGCTCACCTACAGCGAGGGCACCCGGAGCCAGCTACGGACATACGAGGTGAACAACGCCACGCTGCTGCGGCTCGTCGCTAGTGGCGACTACCCCGAACTCGAGGTCGCCGATTGGCGCGCCTACGCAGCGGCATCGACCGGCTGGTATGCGGCGGACCGGGTCCACCTCCAAGGAGCGGGTGCTTGGGCAACCGCCGATTACATCTCCAGGTGGCTGGCGCATGCAACCCACCGCCCGTGCCCGCAACCCTGGGCGCCCGGTGGCCCCGTCGGTGACCCGTGCCCGAACCCCGATCTCCTCGCAATGTCGCTTGGCCCGCCGGATCTCCGCGGCCTCCACGGTTTCTGAGCAGGCGGCGATATCACATGGTTAAGTTGGCCGAATGAAACGAACCGTTGGGTCCTCGCTCGCTACCGTTTTGGTGGCCTCGGTCATCTCGCTGTCCGCCGGCGGGGGAGCAGTGGATGCGTCGTTGCACGGGTCACGATTCGAGCCGGTCGCCCCGCAGCGGATCCTTGACTCCCGACCCGGTACGAGCCCGGCCGACGACGGAGTCAACGGGGTGGTGAGCGCCGGCGGGGTGATCGAGGTGCAGGTGACCGGCCGCATGGGTGTGCCGAGCGTCGGCGTGACTGCGGTCGTGTTGAACGTCACCGTTACCGAATCGCTCGGTGCCGGCTTCGTGCAGGTGTTTCCGACCGGGCTCGGCACGATCGGTTCGTCGTCGAACTTGAACGTCGAGCAGGTGGGCCAGACCATCGCCAACCAAGTCACTGTTCCGGTCGGCACGGGCGGCAGGGTGTCGATCTTCATGCAGACCGGAGGCCATGTGCTGGCCGACGTGTTCGGCTACTTCACGCCCGCGGTGACCGCCACCGCCGGCCGGTACACGCCCTTGGCGGCACCGTCGCCGCGGCGCGTCGTCGACACCCGAGACCCCCTGCTCGTGCCGGTCGCGAATCCCGG
>JAYURF010000507.1:0-3354 GCA_043756365.1 Acidimicrobiales bacterium | reverse complement strand
GACCGCGGGTGTGCCGGCCGCAAGCGCCTCGGTGATGATGTCGACCGTGGTCGCCACCGCGTTGCCGGACGGTTCGACCACGAACCCATCCGTACCCTGGGCGGTGCATGCGGCCCGAATCTGTTTGGGGACTCGCTTGCGGTTGTGGCGCAAGAGGGTCGAGGCGGCGGTGACGATGCCCTCCGGGCAGCGGTAGTTCACCTCCAACGGGTGCTCGCCGGAGCCGGGGAACAGCTCGGCGAAGTCGATCAGCCAGGCCGGGTCGGCGCCGTTGTAGCCGTAGATCGTCTGGTCGTCATCGCCGACCCCGAACACGGCACCATCGGGCCCGGCAAGCAGACGCACGAGTAGCAGGTGCGCTGGAGTGAGATCTTGGAACTCGTCGACGAGCAACAACCGGCACGCCTTCTGTGCGGCCGCACGGGCGGCGGGATTGGTGAGCAGCAGTTCGATCGCCAGCTGCACCTGCTCGTCGAAATCAACGGTGCCGGCGCGTGCCAACTCGGCCCGGTATTGCGGGAACATCTCGGCGAAGCCGTCGACCTCGCCGTCGTACCACGACTCGACGTCACGCGGGCTGCGCAGGCCGAGCCGCGCCAGCGAGAGCGCCTCGATCCAGGTGGCGACCGGGTCGGAGTTGCGTTTCCGGGGAAACTTGACCAGGCGGCCGATGAGCCGGCGGACCTCGCCCTCGTCGATGGTCGAAACCGTCCGACCTGCCGACAGGAACGGGCGCGACCCATTGACGATCGCCAAAGCGATGGCGTTCAGCGTGCGGATCTGCAGGCCGGGAACGTCGCCGGTGCGTTCGACCATCTCCTGCTGGGCACGCTTGTTGAACGCGATCAGACAGACAGCGCCGGCCGGGATGCGCCACCGTTGGACGAGGTGACGGGCCCGCTCGGTGAGCACGCGGGTCTTACCGGAACCGGCCGGGGCGATGATCCGCGCCGCGCCAGCGTGGTGGGTGACGGCGGCGAGCTGGTCGGGGGCCAGGTCAGCGATGGTGTCGTTGCTGGCAAACGGGGTGAGCGAACGATGCTCGATCGACACCCGGTGCACCACTGCGACCCCGCCGACCGGGGGGCTGAACCGGATTGGCCCGCCATCGATCCACATTCGCGTGCCATCGGGCGCCACGATGTCACCGGGGCCGTCGCTGGTCAGGGTGGCCCCGAGTGCAACGGCCTGATCGAGCACTGCCCACCGTGGCGCGTCGGGGTCGGTGGCATCGACCGCGTTGGCGAACACGTAGTGATGCAACACCGAATGGAGTAGTTGGTAGCGGGCCCCGAGTTCGTGGGGGGCGTCGGTAGTCGCCTCGGCAGCCGTGAGGCGAGCCCCCATGTCGGCATCGAGTTCGATTATCACGGGGCGTCGAGCGATGGCGTACTCGTTGAGCTCGGCGATCGCCGGCCCTGGATCGATGAGATCGGCAACAGTGATCTGCCGCCGGATGCACTGTTCCCACCCAGCAGGCGCGGGAGCATCCGGGCGCACCACCGCGTTGCGTCCGAGCAACTGTGCACCGGCGCCGAGGCCGCCGGCCGAGACCGCCGATGCCTGCGCAAGCACGGGCTCGGCCGACATGCGCGACCGTGTCGAGCCTGCGCCCGCCGGCTCACCGGGCGAGGGGGCCGTGGCGATCGACGCATCGCTGAGGGGGACATGCCCGGACTGGTTCTGTTGCCAACATGCGCGTGCCTCGAGCCCCGTGGCGTGCGTGCCGCCGCAGTAGATGCAAGATATGGCCACAGCTGTTCTTACCTCATCCGTGTGACGCAGTAGCCGTCGCCATCACGGCGGCGGAGCGATGGAGTGGAGTCGTGCGACACGGGGGTCGTCCAGGCCGAGGTAGCTCACCAGTACCCCCAGGACTCGTTCGATGTCGAGGGTTCCGGCAACGATCATCTCCTCGATGTCGGCCCAGTCCCTGGTGCGGTCGAAGAACGCTTTGAACACTGCGAGGTCGGTGCAACCGAGGAAAGCGACCGCGCGGCCGGCGAAGTCGTGCCGCGTGGCTCGCAACGCGACGTTGTCATGAAACGGTGTCGTGTTGAGGAACACGTCGACCGGCGTCGAGCCCCACCACAGGCGGACCTGACCGGTATCGAGGCAGCGCTGGCCGTCGTCGCTGTCGTGGGCGATGTCGTGGGGGAGTGCGGCGAGAACCTCAGCGGTGCGCTCTGCGGGCGCGAACACATTGACGTCGATGTCGATCGTGCCGCGGGCGCGTTGTGTGCACCACGCGAGTGCGAGTGCTCCACCGAACGCGTGCGGAAGCCTTGCGGCGTCGAGCGCTTCGCTGATCGCCACGATCTTGTCGGTGAGCGAGATCATCGAGGTCCCGCCGCGACTTGCCGGAGCGAAGGTGGTGCCTCGGCGATCCGTGCCGACCGGAATGGGGGCATTCGCAGATCGCTGTCGTGGCGGGCAGGGAACTGTGCGGCCAACTCGAGCACGGACTGCAGTTCCTCGTCGCGGCCCGGGTCGTCGACGCTCCCGGTGAGCCCCGCCGTGAGCGCCAAGCCGGCGGCTCGAATGATGCGGTCGAGCGTGGACACCGAGGGTGTGACCCGGCCTGCTTCGTAAGCGGCAAGCGTGGAATGCGATGTGCTCGCCCGTTCGGCCAGTTGCCGCAACGTGAGGCCAGCACGTTCGCGAGCCAACGCGACGACTGAAGCGGAGTCCATGCCGTCACGGTAGCACGGTATCGAATCAGATACCGTCAGGGCCCGTGACGTGCCACCGATTGCACGAGATGGGCGGCAGCGGCCGTCCTCAGCTGCTCTTGAGGTCGGTGAGGATCTTGGACCACCGCTCGGGATCGGACTTGTACGGGGTGTAGAAGCTCAGCCGCTGGATCACGTCGCCATACCGGCGATGCAACTCGGGGGCGACCATCTCGGGCTCGCCGACGACGGCGAAGGTGTTGAGGACCTCGTCGTCGATCAGGTCGCCCATCTCTTCCCACTTGCCCTGCTTCGACAGTGAGTTGAGCTGCTCCTGCAACCCACCCCACCCGTGGATGTCGAGCACCCCGCGATACGCCGGTGTCGATCCGTAGAACGCGATCTGCTGCCGGGTGCCCGTCGCTGCAGCCTGCATCTGGGCCTCGTCGGCACCGGTGACCACGAAGCTCGGCCCAATGATCTCGAAGCCCTCCATCGTCTTGCCCGCTTTCGCCCTGCCCCGCTCCAGGGCGGGGACGGTGATCTCGCGCAAGTACTTCTCGGTGGTGAAGCCGTGGCAGATGAAGCCGTCGCAGACCTCGCCGGCGACCTCGGTCATGAGTTCGCCGACGCCGGCCAGGAACACCTTCGGTACTCCGAAGCCGGCCATGTCGGCACGGTC
>JAYURF010000506.1:0-3356 GCA_043756365.1 Acidimicrobiales bacterium | reverse complement strand
CGTGGTTGCCGAGCACACAACGTGCTTCACGCTCACGCAGCAGCGCCACGGCTTCATTGTTGAAGCGGTACTCCTCGACGATGTCGCCCACGCACAGCAACTCGTCGACATCACCCATCCGCTCGAGAGCAGTGGCGAGCCCGGCGGCGTTACCGTGGATGTCGGACACGATTCCGATGCGCAAATCACCCTCCTTCGATACCGGTGTGTGCACGGTACCACAGATCAACCAAAGTTGAAAACGCTATTTTCACACGGATCGGGTGAAGGCACGAAAGAATAGCGAGGTGATGTGCGCGGTGGCCTCGGCCCAAGAGGGCACCGGCTCACCGGCGAGTCGGGCCAAGACGATCCCACCCACCACGCTGACCACGGCACGCGCATCTTCGTCGGGGTCGGTCGCGCCGGGGAACGTTCCGTCGCGCTGCCCGCGGCGGATGACCTCGGCGAGGATGGTTCGCCGCACGGTGGTGCCGTGCTGGTTCGCCTGATCGAAGCCCACCGCTGAGCGGGCTTCCGGCGATGACAGCACCAACGCCTGCCGGGCGCGTCGCGGATCGTAGACGACGGCGAGTTGATGGCTGATCCACGCCTCGAGCGCAGCGTGCGGACCGTCGGCACCGGCCACCACGTCGGACAGTTCGACGGCAACCCGTTCGGCGGCCGTGCGGTACATGGTGATGATCAGCTCGTCCTTGGAGCGGAAGTGGCGGTAGAACGCGCGGGTCGACAAGCCGGCCGCTTCGAGGATCTCGGCCACCTGCACCGTGGAATCCGGCGATCGACCGATCAGGCGGTACGCAGCTTTGAGAATGCTCTCCCGTTCGCGGCTCTGCAACTCGGCGCGTCCCACAGCATCGGATGTAGCCACCATTGCTGACCGCTCAGCCAACGACGTTGCGAGCGCGCAGGTCGGCGATGTCGTCGGCCGTGCGCCCGAGCTCGGCCAGGATTTGATCGGTGTGCTGGCCCGCGAGCACACCCGGCAACGCCCGCGTTGGCGACCTCGAGAACCGGACGTACGGCGCGAGCCGCGGGTGCTCGTCGAAGGTGGGGTGGACGACATCGACCACGTACCCGCTGGCGCGGCCGAAGGAGTCCTCGAACATCACCTCCTCAATCGATGTGGTGGCCACCGCAACGCAGCCGATCCCCTGCGCCAGGAGCTCGCGCTCCCAGTCGATCGCCGGCTTGGTGGCGAACACAGCGGCCAACGCATCGATGAGCGGTTGCGGGTGGGCGTCGCGCGCCTTTCTCGACGCGAACCCAGCCTCGAGGTCGGTGTACGGACGCAACGCTGCAGCGAGCGAACGCCACTCGTTGGCCGACGGTGCGGCGAGAAACACGTAGCCGTCAGCGGTGTCGTAGATGCGGTAGAGCGCACCGAGACCGCGCAGGTCGGCATCCGGCACCGGTTCGTGCGGCGCGCCTGGATACGACACGGCCTGGGCCGACATCGCGTGGCTACCGGTGTTGAGCATCGACGAAAATAGCTCCTGACCGCCACCGCCGCGGTTGCGTACGGCGACGCCGAGCAGGATCGCCGTGGTCACGCCGAGCGCAGCGAATCCATCGGCTTGGGCGTTCGCGGTGGCGCTTGCCGCCGAGAGCCGCCGCGCCCCGTCTTGGATCTCGGCGATGGCGAGATCGGCGCGCTCGGCGACAGCGGCGCCGACGTTGCCAAGCGGCAGGCCGCTCGCCGCACCGATGCTCGGTGCATACGCGGGCTTGTTGCCGTAGGGGCCATCGACGCCGTAGCCGGGGGCGTTGACATAGATCACGTCGGGGTTCGCCGGGCGGATCGATGCGTAGTCGAGACCGAGACGGGACATGGCTCCGGCCCGGTACCCCTGGACCACCACGTCGGCTGTCGCGACGAGCGACTTGACGAGCGCCAATCCCTCGGCGGTGGTCAGGTCGACGGCGAGGCTCTCCTTGCCCTGCATCACCTTGGCCCCGCCGGATTCGGGGAACGGGATGATGTTGCGGATGCGGTCGCCGGCGAGGGGTTCGATCTTGATCACCCGCGCCCCGAGATCGGTGAGCATCGTGGTGCCATGCGGAGCGGCGAACAGCGTGGCCAACTCGACCACGGTGATCCCCTCGAGCGGCAGCCTTGAATCAGCGCTCGCCGCGACCGCGTCGGACGTGGCAGCGGCGGTGCCGGACGCTGCAGCCGCGGTGCCGACTAGGGCGAGGATCTCGTCTCGGTGCTGATCGAGGGTCGGCGCGCTCACGGTCAGTTCGGCGGGCGTGCCGGCCGCTTTGACGAGCGCAGCCGGCTGGCGGACCGGCCCGCGTTCGGCGTCGTCGAGGTCGACGACGAAGCCGTCGTAAATCATCTGCGGGTGCTCGAGCGCGCCGGGCCCGACTCGGAACTGCTCGGCGAAAACGTTCGCGTCGGCGTCGAAGACCTGCTCCCATTCGGCGAGCGTCTTCGCTCGCGCCGCCTCCAGCATCCGCGTCCACAGCTCCATCCGCTTGTCGGCGTCGGGCAGCATCGGTAGGCCCTTCCACTCGTCGTCAGTGAACATCCAGTCGAGCCCGAGCGACGTCATGCAGGCGGCGAACAACCGTGGTGCCACCGATGCGAACTGCAGCCACCGGCCGTCACGGGTGAGGCAGACGAGCAGCATGAACGTGAGCGGGCTGGCGGGGCGGCCCATCTCGTCGTACGTATCGGTCTTCGTGTACGCGTCGGGCCACCGGTCGGCGATGAGGTGCTCGAACCACGCCCATGTATCCAGCGACGTGAACGCCTGGAGCAGGTTGGCCTCCACCCATTGGCCGAGGCCGCTGCGATCGCGCTCGATGAGCGCCGCGAGCGTGCCGTGCAGCGCCACCTGGCTCGCCGCGAACGAGGCGAAGGGCACGTTGACGAATGGCGGATGCGGCAGCGCCGACATCCGCCGGAACGTGTGGTACACGCCGAGCTTGGCGTGGACGATGCCCTCGTACCCGGGCGCGTTCGCGTACGGCCCCTGCCGTCCGAACCCGGTGACCGACGTGTAGATGAGTCGCGGGTTGCGCGCACTGAGATCGGCGAAACCCAGCCCAAGCGCGTCGAGCACCCCCGGGGCCCGGGTCTCGATGAACACGTCGGCAACGGCGGCGAGGTCGGCAATGACGGCCCGGTCGGCGGTGTCGTCGAGATCAGCGACGATGCTGCGCTTGCCCCGCGCCCAGAAGGGGTAGGCGGCGTGGCGGCGGATGACCGCCCCGCCAGGTGGTTCGATCTGGATCACGTCGGCCCCGAAGTCGGCGAACAGTTGGCTGACCTGCGCGCCAACCCGGTTCGGCGACAGGTCCAACACTCTCAGCCCTGTGAACGCTCCCATTGGTCATCCCCTCGACAT
>JAYURF010000505.1:0-30667 GCA_043756365.1 Acidimicrobiales bacterium | reverse complement strand
CAAGGCCGAGCCTATTTTGGTGGACAAGCTGATGGAAAAGGTTGCGAGTGGCAAGATCGAACTGAAAACCTTCCGCACACTGGATGAAGTGCTGGGCGATGCATCTGGGGTGACCGGTATCCGCGTGCGCAGCACCAAGGACGACACGACGGAAGACATCAAACTCACCGGTTGCTTCATCGCCATCGGCCATTCGCCCAATACGGACATCTTCCAGGGTCAACTGGAAATGGCGGGCGGCTACATCATCACCCAGGGTGGGCTAAAGGGCTTCGCCACGCAAACATCCATCCCCGGCGTCTTTGCCGCAGGCGACGTGCAGGATCACGTGTACCGCCAGGCGATCACCGCTGCCGGATCGGGATGCATGGCCGCAATCGACGCCGAGCGCTGGCTTGAAGCCCACGGTTCCCACGGCACCGTGGGCGCGGCACTGCAGGGGAATGCCTGAGCAGCCGCTCAGGTTGCACCCGGTACACTGAAACCCCCTTGTGGAAAGGATCCGTCATGGCTGATGGAGTCGTCACACTCACCACCGCGACATTCGATGAGACGGTCGCATCGAGCGATCTACCCATCGTCGTCGACTTCTGGGCTGAGTGGTGCGGACCGTGCAAGATGATCGCTCCGATCCTGCAGGAGATCGCCGCCGAGCACTCGGGAGCGATCACCATTGCCAAGTTGAACGTCGACGAGAATCCCGATCTGGCGATGCGCTACAGCGTCATGAGCATTCCGACGCTGTTGGTGTTCAACAACGGTGAGGTCGCCAAGAAGCTCGTCGGGGCAAAGGGTAAGGGCGCGTTGTTGCAGGAGCTTCAGGAATTTCTTCCCACTTCCCGCTGACTCCGGGCCAACGCGGCGAGGCGGTGCGCGATCTGCAGCGCCGCCTCGGTGCCGCAGGTTTCACGGCCGCCGGGCTTGCCCCCCTTGGCGAGTTCTGCTCCGAAACGATCGCGGCCCTGCATCGCTTTCAGCACGCCCGCGGGCTCCGGACCGCCGATGTCTGCAGTGAGGAGTGCTGGAAGGCGCTCGTCGAGGCCTCGTGGAAGCTCGGCGACCGGCTTCTTGTGCTCACCTCGCCGAATCAGCGCGGCGACGACGTCGCCGACCTGCAGGGCCTTCTTGCCCGCCTCGGGTTCGATTGCGGCCGAGTTGACGGCATCTACGGCCCGCGTACGGCACGAGCCGTCGAGGACTTCCAGTCGAATTGCGGTCTGCCGGCGGACGGGGCCTGTGGCAGCCAGAGCGTGCAGGCATTGAACCGGGTTGCCAGCCAGTCGGGTACCGGTCCGGGAATTGCGACGGTGCGCGAGCGCGAGGCACTCCGCCAGGCCCCCACCACGCTCGAATCGCTACGTGTCGTCGTCGGCCAATTCGGCGGGCTGAGCACCATCACCCGAGCCGTTGCCCATGAGCTGCGGGTCCGTGGTGCGATCATGGTGTCCCTTGACGAGCCCGACCCGATCTTGCAGGCGCGGATTGCCAACGAGTTCGACGCCCACCTCTACGTTGGATTCGAGGCCGTGACCGCCGTGTCGTCGACGGTGTACTTCTACAAGGTGCCGACGTTCGAGTCGTTCGGAGGTCACACCCTGGCTACCTGCGTCACCAGCCAACTGACGTGGTGCGGGCTCTCCACCAGCCAGGCACAGGGCACGCGCGTTCCCGTCCTGCGTGAGACGAGAATGCCGGCCGTGCTGTGTGAGCTCGCTCCGATTCGGCTGGCGGTCGATTCAGCGCACAGGATTGGCCGGGGTGTGGTCCGGTCGATCGAACAGTGGATGGTCATCTGCAGTCTCGTTCCTTGATCGAGACTTTATCCACACCTCTATCCACCGGGGTGTGCGTAACCCTCATGAAGAAGGTGTACGTGATAGCTCACGCTTCGTGGTTGTCAGACACGGAACGTGTTGGTTCATGCGGATCGCCTGCCGGTCCATTCCCATTCATCAGGTGATATAGCCGTTCGAGATCCTCAAGATTTGCGAAACTGACTATGAGCCGCCCGCGCTTGGGTCCCATCGTGACCGACACATTGGTAGACAACCGGTCGGCCAGCAATCCTTCAAGCTCCAGCAGACCTGGAGGTCGAAGCCTCGTCGGGGTCGACGAACTCACGGCCGGATCCGTAGCCGTGGAGTTCGCCTCGGCGGCTGTACTACCCCCCGCACCGCGATCGCGCACCGCCTCCTCCACCGTACGAACCGACCAACCCTCGTGGCTGGCGCGTCGGGCGAGCTGTTCTTGAAACGCACGGTCGGGTGTGCCCAGCAACGCGCGAGCATGCCCGGCCGACAGCCGACCGTCGGCCAGCAAGTGTTGGATCGAGGCGGGAAGCGACATGAGCCGCAGGGTGTTGGAAACTGCCGAGCGACTCTTTCCCACCCGGGCGGCAACCCGTTCGTGGGTCATCTCGAAATCCTCGATCAATTGCTGATACGCGGCCGCCTCTTCCAACGGCGTGAGATCTTGCCGATGCAGGTTCTCGACGAGCGCCTGTTCGATGGAGCCAAGATCATCGGTGTTGCGAACAATTGCCGGAATCACGGTGAGGCCCGCGCGACGTGCCGCCCGCCACCTGCGCTCCCCCGCGAGCAGTTCGTAGGAGTCCCCGAGTGGCCGCACCAACACAGGTTGCAAAACGCCGATCTCCCGAATCGAATCAGCGAGATCGTTGAGTGACTCGTCATCGAAATACACCCGAGGTTGATTCGGGTTGGCCACGATGGAATCGATGGAGATGTCGCTCAGGCGCGCCTCGTCTACGAGGTTTCCATCGACCACCTCACCCGCAGGAATCAACGCCCCGAGACCCTTACCCAGCCCTCCGAGTCGAGCCACGACTGACCTCCTTTGCTACTTCCCGATATGCCACGGCCCCACGCGAGGTCGGATCGAACGTGATGATCGGCTGGCCGAACGACGGCGCCTCCGAGAGACGGACGGTGCGCGGAACGACGGTTCGGCACACCTTGTCACCGAAATGCTCACGTACCTCCTTGACGACCTGGTCGGACAACTTGGTCCTGGCGTCGTACATGACACACACGATTGTGCTGACGTCGAGCGTCGGGTTGAGGTTTCGCTTGACCAGATCGACGTTGCGCAACAACTGACCGAGGCCCTCGAGAGCGTAGTACTCGCACTGAATCGGCACGAGCACCTCGTGCGCCGCGTTGAGCCCGTTCACGGTCAGCAGCCCAAGCGATGGGGGGCAATCGATGAGCACGTAGTCGTAGACGTCGAGCACCGCCTCGATCGCCCGACGGAGTCGGTTCTCACGGCTGAACGCCGGCACCAGCTCAATTTCCGCTCCGGCCAGGTCGAGGCTGGCGGGGGCCACAAACAGGTTCCGCACGGCAGAGGGCTCGATGCAGTCCTCCAGCGGAACCTCATGCATGATCACGTGATACATCGAAGTCTCGAGACCACGATTTTCGATGCCGAGCCCAGTCGAAGCATTTCCCTGCGGGTCCAGATCGATGACCAGGGTCTTAAACCCCAGTTCGGCAAGGCAGGCACCGAGGTTCACGGTGGTGGTCGTCTTACCGACCCCACCTTTCTGATTGGCGATTGCAATGACGCGGGGGAGTGGCCGACCGACCGGTGTCGGTGTGGCTTCGGGCGGCACTGCCGACTCGTTAGTTGGTGTACTCAACGACATAGGCGAAAGGGCTCCTCCATGGTGAACCAGGCCAATGCAGCGATCGTTGGATCGGCTGGGCGCAAACGAACATCGTGAGACTAGCAAGCGCATCGTCGAGATTCTGTGATGCACTCAACGGGGCCACGCAAACGTTTCACGTGAAACACGCGCTGTTGGGACTGAACGAGCACGCACCGCGCTAACGGCGAGACCCTGCTATCAGCACCGCGCGCGTCTGGCACCAGAGCGGACGCAGTCGGACTTCAACACCTCGAACGCAGCAGTCGGGGTACAAGTCCGAACAACCCGCGGTGAGCCCGCGACCATGAGGGCTTCACTCCGCCGCCGTTTCGCGAACTGGCAAACCTACGGCAACGTTGGTCAAAGCAGCCCGGGCAACCGCGACGGTCACCAGCTGGAAGGCGGACACGATGAAGGCCTTTGACACCCGCCGGAACTCAGGCCGAATCCCGACCTCACGACCCGACCGTAGGAGTCCATCCACGCCCCGAGGCGCACATGGTCGCGGTCGAGATCCGTGCGTAAGGAGGCGCAACAATGTTCCACGTGAAACACGGTGCACCGGGCGGACACTGTGACCACGATCCGGGTACCGACGCCCCTCTGCGGATTCGCTGTGGTCAGGGACTGCTTTGGGAGGCAGCACGACCCACGACGGATGATCGGCTCACACTCGTCGGAGGCGACCCCCGCCGAGCCGATCGGGGAATGAGCCAGCCAGCCAACCACGGATGTCAGCCGGGGCTGCACACGGAACATCAGTGACGCCGGGCGGCTGAATCCGTATCGCTGTTGCGCCATTGGGTCGACCCGGGATGCCGTGGTCGGCTTCACTCAATTCACGCCATGGCGAAGTCCCTCGATGTTTGCGTGAAACTGATGGCAGCGAGGGGCCGATTCACGACCAGATCACGAACGGACGTCGCGAGCCGACACCATGTGCTGGTGTGTAACCCGCGATGACGCTTGGCGCCCCATCCATTGTTTCACGTGAAACAAGAGCACCGCGATGCCTCCGGTCAGGCGTCGACACGCACTCGCTCCCAACACCTCACCGGGCCTCGACGGCCGGCATCGCGAAATCCGCGGAGAGAGACCAGCGTCTGGTCCCACCGATCTACGTTCCCGGGTGGCTCGCTGACCACCAGCACCCCACCGTGGTTCAGCATGGGGGCAGCGGACTCGACGACCACCACGGGCGAGCCGAAGCTCCGCGCGGTCACCACGTCGACCAACGGCGGCGCGCTCGCCAGGTAATCGCGAACATCGCCTTCGTACACGACGACACGTTCGCCTAGATCGAGAGCGCGCACCCCGTACCGGAGAAGGTCACAGCGTTTCGCACGACGCTCGATCAACGTGACACGCGCGTTGGGACAGCGCACGGCCACCACCAGTCCCGGGAGTCCCCCTCCGGAACCTAGATCCACGATCGACATCGCACTCATGGCAACCTCGGCGAAGTGTTCGGCATGGGCCACGGCGTTGACCAGGTCACCACGGCCGATCCCCCCACGACGTTGAATCTCGGCTACGACCAGCAACAGCTGGTCGGTCATTCCACCGGCGCGATGACCACACAACGACGCGGATCGTCACCCTCGGAACGGGTCGCCACGCCTTCGAAGTCGGCGAGCGCGTCGTGAATTGCTTTACGATCAGGGGATGACATCGGCTCCAGCCGCTTGGCACTCCCATCGGCAATGACCTGCTCGGCCACTTGCACCGCAAAGCGCGAGAGCGCGATCTTGCGTCGCTCACGATAGCCGCCCACGTCTACCCGCAGCCTGGTGTCGTGGTCGCCGAGTCGTCGCTGAGCCGCGACCCGGGTGAGTTCCTGAACAGCCTGCAGCGTGGTGCCGCGCGGCCCGACGAGCACACCGAGTTCGACCCCTTCGACGTTGAGCTCGATCTCGTCGCCCTCGTAGCTCACCGTTGTCGTTCCCGACAGCCCGAACGATGCGACCAATGAATCGACGAAACGCTTGGCCTCGTCGCCGACTTGTTGAGGATCCACGGGACTCTCCCTGTTCTGGGCACCACTCGGTGCGCTGACCTTCGATGCTTCTTCTGGGCGCTCACGGCGACCGCCCTGACCCGAGCGCGGGTTGGACCTGCCCCCCGTGGGGCGAGCAGCATTTCTACTACCGGCCTCGGTTGCAGTGCCGGTGCCGGCGTCTGACGAACTGTCGACATCCGCTTGCTCGGTGCCCGCCGGCGCGGCGCTGGGCTGGCGCGGCGCGCGGGCCGCGCGCTTGGCTCGGCCGGGTGTGCCATCACCCGCGGTCGAGGTGTCCTGCGGGTGGCTTGCAGTGAGCACGGAGGTTTCGTCGGTCTCGCCGCGCTCGGGCCGCCGCTTTCGGTCGCGACGCTCGGCTTTGGCTCGCGGTTGTGTCGGACGAACCCGGGCACGGACCCGCGCCTCGCCGCGCACGCGACCAAAGAGTCCAGCTCGCGGTTCATCGACGATTTCGAACTCGGCGTCGTGTTCATCGACACCGAGCTGGTCAAGCGCCAGGCCCTTCGCTTCCTCGATCGTCTTGGCTGTTGTTTCCACCCATTCCATTGTGTGTCCTACTTCTTCTTCTGCGCGTTGGGCGGAGATGGTCGATTGGTGCGAGATGGGGGGGTCGGTCGGCTCGTACGCCCTGATGGTGTCGGCCTGTTCTTGGGTGGGGTCACTCGCTTGCTGACCGTCACCGTCGAGTTCTTGCCACCCGAGGCCTTGGCCGCTGCGCCGCCCTTGCCTGGAGTAGTTCGGCCGGGTGGCTCCTTGGCGGCTGCCATGTCACGACGAGCTTGTGCAAACATCCCGCCGCCGCCACCGTCGGCCTTGGAGATCTCCCGTGCCCGCTCGCCTGCCTTGAGTGCCTGCTGGCCGAGGGACTCGTCGCCGTGGTAGAACCGGCGGGTGATGTACCACTGCAGGGCGATGCGGATGATCGCCTGCGCCATGTAGTAGACGACGAGGCCGGTGAGGTAGAACACCAGGAACACGGCGAACACCACCGGCAGGTACTGCATCAACTTCTGCTGGGCCGGTGACATCGTCGGGCTGACGGTGGCACGAGCGGCGACCATCTTTTGCTGGACGAAGTACACCCCACCAAGGGCGATCACCAACAAGGCGTAGATCATTCCCTCGCCGATCGAGTCACCGATGACCTCGAACGGTTTGCGAGCCAGATCCAGCCCCCACGAGAGCATCTCGGTTTTACCGACCAACGACTTGTAGATCCCGCTGTCGGTCGGCACGTAGTCGGGATAGAACACTGACACGCCTGCCTGCGTTTCGCCGCAGACTGCTCGCGCGCCCGCCGAAAGCGTGTCCGCACCGCACTCCCGCGTGCGGGTCAGACCGTTCAACACCCGGAACATGATGATGAACACGGGGAACTGCAGGACCAGCGGGAAGCACGATGCGAGCGGGTTGACCTTGTGCTCCTGGTAGAGCTTCATCATCTCTTCGTTGAGCTTGGTCCGGTCCCCGCGGTGCTCTTGTTGCAGCTTGCGCAGCTCAGGTTGCAGCCGCTGCATCTCCAACATGCCTTTGGTCGCCTTGAGCTGCAGTGGCGCAGTCAGCAGCATGACGACCAGGGCGATCAGGGAGATGGCGACGACATAGCTGTCGGTGAACTCGTAGAACTTGGCGAGGAGCCAGGCAGGGCCCTCGAACAGCACAGCAATCATGATGGGATGAGACGCTTTCGTGTGGGGGCATCAGGAACCGGGTCCCAGCCCGAGGGACCGAACGGGCGACAACGCAACAGCCGCCGCAGGGTGAGGAGCAGACCGCGAGCCGTGCCATGACGCTCGAGCGCATCCAGGGCAAAAGCCGAACACGTCGGCGTGAATCGACACGGCGACGGACGCCCCTGAACGGCTTGCTGATAGGTGGTCACGGCGCGGGTGGCAAGGCGCCCGACACGCCCACGGCGGTCACCGAACCCGTCACCTTGACTGAAGTGGCCTGGACAGGTGCCGCTGGACCCGAACTGGTGTTCGTCACCGCCACGGACAAGCGCTGGCACTGCCCGGTCAAGGAGTTGATAGCGGCTACCAGTTCGGTGAACGATCGTTCGGCGGCAGCGGGCTTGGCCCCGAACAGATACGAACCTGACGCTAGGTCGGCGCCGGTCAGAATCGAGCGAAGGCGCCGACGGAGCAGGTTGCGCGACACCGCCCCTCCATAGGCGCGTCCGATCGCAAATGCCACCCGCGGAGGCAGATCGGATGAATCGGGAAGGAAACTGCACCACAGTGCTCCGGCCCGGGCGCGACGGCCCTCGTGCGCAAATCGCGCGAAGACTCGTGGGTCCCGGATGCGCCAGATCAAGCCGACAGGCGGTGGCGGCCCTTGGCGCGCCGTGACTGCAGCACCGCGCGGCCAGCCCGCGTGCTCATGCGGTGACGGAAGCCGTGCTTGCGGGCCCGGCGTCGATTGTTTGGTTGGTAGGTGCGCTTCAACGCAGCCCTCCTGCTTCGACCACAAACAACTGTGGTGGGACGAGAGCGTCCGCAACCGGTACCGACGAAGGTACCCGTTCCCGGACAACCTCAGTAGGTTAGGGCTCGTGGTGAGCCACGGCAACCAGCACATTCGGCGTCACTCCCGCTCCTTCGGCCCTCACCCGCCTGGCTGCGCCCTCACCCGCCTGGCTGCGGCTGTCCCCAGCCCTGCTAGGGTGACGGCTCCGCCACTGCCTACCAGCAGGTGTTTCACTATCCACATCGTGTGGACAACACTGTGAACAATTCCGGCGTCATTTTCGAGGAGGTGCTGGTGAGCAACCCTGAACAGGTGTGGACAGCCGTCGCCCAACTCCTCCGTGCGCAAGTTTCGGACTCGGTGTGGTTTTCCACCTTTCAAGACGTGGTCACGCTCGACGACGACGATTTCGTGCTCCGCCTCGGTGCCCCGAACGGGCACATCCGAGATCGCATCCTCACCAGGTACCTGCCACTGGTGCGCGACGCACTCGATGAAATCGGTGCAAGCACACGTCAACTCGTGGTGGAGGTGCAAACCGTTGAAGAACACGTCGAACCCGAACCTGTTACCGCCGATCATGAGCGCCACCCCGATCCGGCCCCGGTTGCTGGTCGCCGGTCGTCAGGCGATTCGCCACTCGACCTGGCTGGGCTCAACCCACGCTACGCGTTCGAGACCTTTGTCAAGGGTGCCTCCAACCAGTTTGCCCTTGCGGCTGCCCTCCGTGTGGCCGAGACCCCTGGCCGCAGCTACAACCCGTTGTTCATCTACGGCGCGGCGGGTCTCGGCAAGACTCACCTGCTGCACGCGATCGGTCACTACGTCCACCATCACTACCAGCACGATCTCGTGCGGTACGTCACGACCGAGACGTTCCTGAACGAGTACGTCGATGGCATCCGAACCAACACCATCGCCAGTTTCAAACGGCGTTATCGCGACATCGACGTACTGCTCATCGATGACATCCAGTTCATGGAAGGCAAAGAGGGGCTCCAGGAGGAGTTCTTCCACACCTTCAACACCCTGCACGGGGCGAACAAACAGATCGTGATCTCCAGCGACCGAATGCCCGACGCGATCCCGACGCTCGAGGAGCGACTCCGTGGCCGCTTCAAGTGGGGCTTGATCACCGACATCCAACCGCCCGACCTGGAGACACGGCTGGCGATCTTGCGCAACAAGGCCGAACGGGATCAGAGCCCGGTCCCGTCAGAAACGCTGGAGTTCATCGCCTCGCGCATCACCAGCAACATCCGTGAGCTCGAAGGTGCCCTGATCCGCGTCACTGCATACGCGAGCCTGAACAGCGTGCCGATCAGCACCCACCTGGCCGAGCAGCTGCTCAGCGACCTGTTGACGGGGTCGGCGGTGAAGATGCGCACCGACGACCAGATGCTGGCCGAAATGGCGATCATCCTCGGTTTCAGCGTGGAAGCCTTACGCGGCAAGAGCCGCCAGCGACCGCTGGTCACCGCACGCCAGTCGGCGATGTACGTCTTCCGCGAGCTCACGGATCTCAGCTACCCGAGCATCGCTCGACTGTTCGGGGGGCGCGACCACACCACCGTGATCCATGCCGTCGACAAGATTCAGCGCCTGATGAAGGAACGCCAACAGGTGTACGAACAGGTCACCGATCTGATCCAGCGATTGAAAACCAGTTGACCATCTCATGAACAGTTGGGGACATCTTGGGGGTAGCCGCGTCGCCGCGGTGGACCATGGGTCGGTTGTCCACCGAACGACAACGATGTCATTTCGTCGCTGTGGATGGCGCGGGTTACCGTGTGGGCACCCACACGTGCCCTACGCTGCGGCCACGGTGGGTTGTGCACAATCCACAGCCCTTATTACAACCATTAGTTCTTTGTACATCCGATTGGTGAGAAAGGTTGCGCTGTGAAGTTCCGCTGCGAACGTGAAGTGCTGGCCGAGGCGCTGGCTACCGCTGGCCGAGCGGCCACAGGCCGAACTGGGACGCTGCCGGTTTTGTCAGGCCTGCGCCTCGAACTCGTCGGTGACCGGCTCACCGTCACCGGGACCGACCTCGACCTCACCATCCAACTCGACATCGCGGTCGGAGGGGAGGTCGACGGCGCTGTGGTGCTGCCGGCACGACTGTCGTCTGACATCGTCCGTTCGCTCCCGGCGGGCAAGGTCGAAGTCACCGTCGACGACGACGAGGTGAAGATCAGTGGTGGCCGCTCACAGTTCAGTGTTCGCCCGTTGTCACTCGACGACTACCCACGCCTGGCTGCACCGGCGTCGAGCGCGGTCACGTTGAATGCTGCGGAGTTCGGTGAAGCCCTCCGCCAGGTTGTGCGGGCCGCCAGTACCGACGAAGCCCGACCGATTCTGACCGGGGTGCTCCTCACTGCCGAAAACGACGGGCTGAGGTTGGTAGCCACCGATTCCTATCGGCTCGCGGTACGTGACCTTCCTGGCGTCAGCGTGTTGGGTGCCGATCAAAAGGTCCTCGTTCCGGGGCGTGCGTTGAACGAACTGCAACGCTTGCTCGGCGCAGGCACCGAGGTCGTACTGCGGTTGGGTGAGCGTGACGCCACATTCGAGGTGGGCACCACCCGGCTCACCACCCGGCTCATCGAAGGGGAGTTTCCCAACTACCGCCAGCTCATCCCGGCGAGCCATCCCAACATGGTCACGATCGAGCGCGAGCCGTTGCTCGAGGCGATCCGGCGGGTCAAGATCCTCGCCCGCGATGCCACTCCCGTTCGTCTACAGATCTCCGCAGATGGGCTGCAGCTCACCGCAATCACCCAGGATGTCGGCAACGCAACGGAGGCCCTCGACGCGACCGCGACCGGATCCGACCTGACCGTGGCATTCAACCCCGACTATCTCGCTGCCGGGGTTGAGGCGGTCGGTGCCGAACACGTCACGCTGTCGACGATCGATGGGCTCAAGCCAGCGGTGGTGCGCGGGGTTGGTAGCGACGACTACCTGTATCTGCTGATGCCCGTGCGAGTGCCGTAGCTCGACGTGATCGTCACCCGCCTCGAGCTGGTCGACTTCCGCAACTACGTCTCAGCAACGTTCACACTTGCGCCCGGAGTCACGGCCGTTGTCGGATTGAACGGCCAGGGCAAGACCAACTTTGCCGAGGCCGTGGCATACCTGGCCACCCTCGACAGCTTCCGTGGCGCACCCGATGACGCCCTGGTCCGGATTGGGGCCGACTGCGCTGTGGTGCGGGCGGTCATCGCCGCCGGCGACGGGCGTGACATCACAGTCGAGGCCGAGATCAATCGCAACGGCCGGAACCGTGTCTTGGTCAACCGTCAACGGCTGGGTCGTGCCCGTGACCTGCTCGGAGTTGTCAGGGCGACCGTGTTCTCCCCCGACGATCTCGAACTGATCAAGGGTGGGCCGGGCCTGCGTCGCCGGTTCCTCGACGACACGCTGGTGTCGTTGGCGATCAAGTACGACGCGATGCGCCTCGATCTCGATCGTGTGTTGAAGCAACGCAACACGCTGCTGAAGAACGCGAATGGTCGCCTCGACGGCGACGCTGCATTCACCCTCGATGTGTGGGACGCGCGCTTGGGTGATCTCGGCGACCAGTTCGGCCGGGCCCGCGCTGTGCTGGTCGACAGGCTGCACCCGATGGTGATCGAGGCGTACGCACAGCTTGCCGGTGCGGCGACACCGATCGAGGTGAGCTACCAGCCGCCCTGGCGTGAAACCGGGTTGGCCGCCGCCCTTGCCGCCTGCCGCAGTGACGATGTGCGGCGTGGCGTTTCGACCATCGGCCCGCACCGTGACGATCTCGATCTGGTGATCAATTCCATGGCGGCGCGCACGCACGCATCGCAAGGCGAGCAGCGTACGTTGGCACTCGCATTACGGCTAGCCGCACACCGCCTCGTGACCGAGCACACCGGGAGTGCCCCGCTGCTGATCCTCGATGATGTCTTGAGTGAACTCGATCACGATCGTGCCACGGCTTTGCTTCGCCACCTCCCATCAGGCCAGGTCGTGCTGACATCTGCGGCCGGCCTGCCGTCGGAGGCGGAGCCCGACGCGATCGTGCGGATCGCCGCGGGTACGGTGAGCGGGGTGGAGCAGCAGTGAGCCGGGAGCCCGTGCCCTTGGGCGTTGCGCTCACGGGCGTTGTCCGGTCGCTGCGCGGACCAGCCACCGGTACCGAAACTGGGGGGCACCCCGAGGCGCACGTGATGGGCGGTGTGTTCGGGCGATGGGCCGAGACGGTGGGTGCCGTGGTGGCGCTCCACGTGCAGCCGATCAAGCTCGACGGCACCCGCTTGACCGTGGAGGTCGACGATCCTGCGTGGGCGACGCAGTTACGTTTTCTCGAAGCGACGCTTCGTCAGCGGTTGCTCGAGGTTGCCGGGGCAGAGATCACCGACTTCGATGTGCGCGTCAAGCGCCCTCGATGAGCCCGTGTGCAGCGGTGTGGCAGCGGTGTTGCAGCGGTGTGGCAGCGGCCTTCCACCTCTACGTAATACCCCCGAGGTAGACTGTCCACCGGGTTGCGATCCCCTGCTGATGCTCACCGCAGCGCATTCGTGTCGCCAAAGAACATCCAGGTCATGACCTGATTTTGAGACGGCGATTCTCTGCCTGTCTCCGAGTGAGCCCCTTGTTTTCTCCGAGTGATCGAGGTACGAGTGTCAACCGACACCAACAAAGCAGCCGCCGACTACGGCGCCAAAGACATCCAGGTGCTCGAAGGGCTCGACCCGGTCCGAAAACGCCCCGGCATGTACATCGGCTCGACCGGTCTCGCGGGGCTGCACCACCTGATCTGGGAAGTCGTCGACAACTCCGTCGACGAAGCCATGGCGGGCTACTGCACACGCATCGGGGTCACCCTGTTACCCGACGGCGGCTGTCGTGTCGACGACAACGGGCGCGGTATTCCGGTTGATCCGTACCCATCCGGCCCACATAAAGGCAAGAGTGCCGCCGAGGTGGTGCTCACCGTGTTGCACGCTGGTGGCAAGTTCGGCGGTGAGGGCTACAAGGTGTCGGGTGGCCTGCACGGTGTCGGGGTCAGCGTGGTGAATGCGCTCAGCGAGCGACTGTTCCTAGAGGTTGACCGCGGCGGTCGGCACTACCAGCAGGAGTATGCAAAGGGCGGCAAACCGCAGGGCAAGGTCGTCGATGTGGGTCCGTCGCCATCACGTGGGCGAACCTCGGGTACGTCGGTGTCGTTCTGGCCCGATCCCACGGTGTTCGTTGCCGAGGGCACCGACTTCGTGGCCCGCACCGTCCTGGAACGCCTACAAACGATGGCGTTCCTCAACAAGGGCCTCGAGATCGTGTTCCGCGACGAGCGCGAGGGGCGCGAGCTGCAGGAGGTCACCTATCAGTACAAGGGCGGCATCGTCGATTTCGTCAAACACCTCAACGTGTCGAAAGAGGCCTTGTTTTCGAAGGTGGCCCACTACGAAGACGAAGACCTCGAGGGTGGACAGACCCTCGATATCGCCATCCAGTGGAACACCGGTTACCACGAGGGAATCCACGGATATGCCAACGGCATCTCCACCATCGAAGGCGGGATGCACGTCGAGGGTTTCAAAACAGCGCTCACCGCCACGGTCAACAAGTACGCCAGGGCCAAGAATTTGTTGAAAGAGAAGGAAGAGAACTTCCTCGGCGAGGACATCCGCGAGGGGATAACGGCGATTATCGCGGTGAAGTTGCGCGAGCCGCAGTTCGAGGGCCAGACCAAAGCCAAGCTCGGTAACGTTCCGATGCGTTCGTTCGTCCAGAAGGCGACCAACGAACGGCTTGCTGAATGGCTCGAGGAGAACCCGGCCGAGGGCAACCGGATGGTCAAGAAAGCGCAGGCTGCTTCGCAGGCCCGTGTCGCCGCCAAGAACGCGCGGAACGCGATCCGGCGCAAGACCGCACTCAGCGGGGCCGGAATGCCCGACAAGTTGAAAGACTGCTCCAGCGGCAACCCCGACGAGAGCGAACTGTTCATCGTCGAAGGCGACTCGGCCGGCGGTTCCGCCCTGAACGCGCGCGACCCGCGCACGCAGGCGCTCCTTCCGATCCGCGGCAAGATCCTCAACGTCGAACGGGCCCGACTCGACAAGATGTTGAAGAACAACGAGGTCCAGAACCTGATCACTGCGATCGGCGGCGGCGTCGGCGACGAGTTCGACGCAGCCAAGGCCCGGTACCACAAGGTGATCCTGCTGGCCGATGCCGATGTCGACGGCAGCCACATCCGCACATTGCTGCTGACGTTCTTCTACCGTCAGATGCGTCCGCTGGTCGAGGCCGGGTACGTGTACATCGCCCAGCCGCCGCTGTTTTCCACGGTGGTCGGCAAGGAGAAGATCTACCTGAAAGACGACCAGGCCAAGGCCACCTGGCTTGCTGCCCACCCCAACCACAAGAAGGAGTTCCAGCGGTTGAAGGGCCTCGGCGAGATGGACTGGGAAGAGCTCAAGCCGACCACGATGGATGCCTCGACGCGCACCCTGTTGCAGGTCGAGGTCGAAGAAGCTGCGATTGCCGACGAGATGATGAGCGTGTTGATGGGCGAGAACGTCGATCTACGCAAGGCCTTCATCGTGACCAATGCCCGTGACGTGAGGAACCTCGATTTCTGATGAGTGACACCCCAAATCCCCCCAACCCGCCCGACGATGACGACGCACAAAGCAGCGGTCCCGTAGCCGGAGGTGCTGGCAGCGGGCCTGGCAACATGGGGCCTGGCAACGGATCGGTCGATGACGGTCTGGGCGACGATCCGTCACTGTCGGTGCAGCCTGTTGCGCTGCAAGACGAGATGGAGCGCAGCTTCCTCGACTATGCAATGTCGGTCATCATGTCGCGCGCCCTGCCTGACGTTCGCGACGGCCTCAAGCCGGTGCACCGGAGGATCATCTGGGACATGGACGAGCAGGGCTTTCGCCCTGACCGGCCATACGTGAAGTCGGCTCGTGTCAGTGGCGACACGATGGCCAAGTACCACCCTCACGGCGACAGCGCGATTTACGACGCACTCGTGCGCATGGCCCAGCCGTTCTCGCTTCGCCATCCCCTGATCGACTTCCACGGCAACTACGGCAGCCCCGATTTTGGCCCGGCAGCCTCGCGCTACACCGAGTGCCGGCTGCATCCACTGGCGATGCAGTTGCTCGCCGACATCGACGAAGAAACCGTCGACATGACGCCCACCTACGACGGCAGCCGTGAAGAACCCAAAGTGCTTCCGGCTCGGTTCCCGAACTTGCTCGTCAACGGTAGCCAGGGCATTGCGGTCGGTATGGCCACCAACATCCCGCCGCACAACCTCGGCGAGGTGATCGACGCCACCATCCACCTCATCGATAACCCCGAAGCAACCGCTGAGGATCTGATGCACTTCGTGAAGGGTCCCGATTTCCCGACGGGCGGCAGCATCCTCGGGCGCGCCGGGATCATGGATGCGTACCGCACCGGTCGCGGCAGCATCAAGATGCGTGCCACCGCCAGCATCGAAGAGACCAAGCGCGGTGGGTACCAGATCGTGGTCACCGAGTTGCCGTATCAGACCAGCTGCTCGGCTATTGCCGGCCGCATCCAAGAGCTCGTCGATGCAGGCGATCTCGATGGCATCAGCGATGTCAACGACGGTTCCGCCGGCGGCAAGACCAACCTGATCGTCACGTTGAAGCGTGACGCCAACGCGAACGTCGTGCTCAACAACCTGTACAAGCTCACACAGCTGCAGACCAGCTTCGGGGTCAACATGGTGGCGCTGGTCGACGGCGTGCCGCGCACACTCAACCTCCTCACCGCACTACAGGGCTACGTTCGTCATCAGGTCGAAGTCATCACCCGGCGCACGCAGTTCCGCCTCGACAAGGCTCGCAAGCGTGAGCACCTGCTCGAGGGCCGGATCAAGGCGCTCGATGTCATCGATCAGATCATCGCCTTGATTCGGGCCAGCGATGATGCAGCCGCGGCGAAGGCATCGTTGATGGCGGTCCCGTACGAGTTCTCCGAACTCCAAGCGGCCGACATCTTGGAGATGCGTCTTGCCCAGCTCACTCGACTCAGCCGCATTGACCTCCAGACCGAGATCGAAGACGTGCGCGCACGGATCATCGATCTGCAGGCCATCCTCGACGAACCCGAGCGCCTTCGGGACGTGATCAAATCCGAGATGACCGCGATTCGCGACGAGTTCGCCACACCTCGGGTGTGCTCAATCGCCTTCGATACCGGTGAGATGAGCATCGAGGATCTGGTCGAGGACAAAGAGCTCGTCATCGTGATGACCGAGGCTCAGTACGTCAAGGCCGTGCCGGCGGTCAACTTCAAGACCCAGGGGCGCGGCGGGCGCGGGGTCAGCGGAGCCAAGCTGAAGTCCGATGACCTGGTCCGCGACGTCATCTTCACCACAGCGCACGCGTTCTTGTTGTTCTTCAGCAACCGCGGCAAGGTGTACCGGCTACGGGCGCTGGACATTCCCGAGCGTGAGCGTGCCGCCAAGGGCATGCCGATCGTCAACCTGTTGCCGTTGCAGGCCGGTGAAACGATCCAGGCCATCATCGACACCCGGGATTTTGCTGGCGAACGCAACCTGTTCTTCGCCACGCTCAACGGAACGGTCAAGAAGACTGCGTTCAACGAGTACGACTCGTCGCGCCGCGATGGCTTGATCGCGATCAACCTCCGCGACAAAGACGAGCTCGTCAAGGTGATCGAGACCAGCGGGACCGACGACATCTTCATGGTCGCCCGCAGTGGCATGACGATCCGTTTCAATGAAAGCGAGGTGCGGGCGATGGGCCGCACCGCCGGCGGTGTGCGCGGGATGAAGCTGCGTACCGGCGACGAACTCGTCAGCGTCGACGTCGCTCGCGACGACACTGCGATCTTGATGGTGACCGAATCCGGGTACGGCAAGCGCACCCAACTCGAGCACTTCAACACCCAGGGCCGTGGCGGCATCGGGGTGATCGGGATCAAGCTCACCGGCAAGAAGGGCAAGGTCGTGGCGGCGTTCATGGTCGGCCTCGACGACGAGATCGTCGCGGTCTCGAGCGGCGGAGTGATGATCCGCATGGGAGTGCGCGACATCAGTTCGCAGGGCCGCGGCGCCACAGGCGTGAGGTTGATGAGCCTCGACGACGGTCAAACGGTGGCGTCTGTTGCTCCGATCCTTGGCACCGACGACGACGACTGAGGTCGCCGTCTTGCGCGGCTGACGCGCCATATCGCAGCCGGTCCATCGGCAGCCACACATCTGACGAACGGAAGGTGGTGGCGCAGATGCGCGTACGCACGACGAAGCGGGCAGGCCGGTGCATTCCCGACGAGGGCCAGATTGTTCTCCTCGGGGCCCTGGTCATCGTGTTCGCATCGCTGGTTTCGGTCGGTGTGGCCGAGGTTGGGACGGCGATGGTTGCCCGCCAACGAGCCCACACCGCCGCCGACGCCGCGGCGCTCGCGGGGCTGGCCGGTGGGCGGACAGCGGCGCAGGAGTTGGCCCAGCGCAACGGGGCGACTCTGGTGCAGTTCGACCAATCTGCCAGCGAGGTGACTGTCGTGGTTGCCGTCGGGTCGGCTCGGGCGACAGCCCGCGCCGGTGACGGCCCGTGACCGCGGCTGCGCAGGGTGCGGCGGTTGCGGCAGCCGAGTTCTCTATGCTCGTGGGGTGACCACGGGTGAGCCGAGCGTGCCAAAATCTGCCGGGGCGGGACGCGTGACGCGCCCGGCCGGTAAGAAGGCGGCGGGGGCGGCATCGAAGGAGCCGCAGGTGTCGGCCTCACGGGGTGGCACCACTGCGAAGCGGGTGCCACGGGCTGGCGTGTCCAAGCGCGAAGCCGATGTTCTCGACCGGCTGAATCGCCTGAGTGAGCCGGTCGTGCCGGCCGATCCGCTGGCGGACGCGGTCGAGCTGCCGTCGATCGTCGAAGCCGACCCGACGTATCCGCCAGCGGAGCGCCCCGCGCAGCCCGAGTCCCGAGGTTCCGACGGCACCGGTGATGATGCCGAACGTCAACAGGCCCGCCCCAATCGGGACGTGCTTGCGGCCACGTCCGCCGGAACCGCGGTCGACCGGGACCAGGCCACGATGGCGATCCCCGCGGTGACTCAGGCGGCGAGCGCCCCGTCGGCACTCGCCCCAGATTCCGACCGTCCGGCCGAGGTGGATGCGCGGGGCAAGATCACTGCTCCGCCGCTGACCGAGGTCTTGGTCCCCACCCCGGCACCACTGGACGATCTCGTTTCCATCGACGGGTACGGGGCCCCACTCGGTGATGAGGTGTTCATTGACGAAAGCACCGGCATGGTGCTGCCGGTGCGTGCGCTGCAGCGCCCGGTGACGTTCCGACGCAGCAAGCCGAGGGTTCGCCGGGTCACTCGGGTGGTTCGCCACGTCGACACCTGGAGCGTGTTCAAGGTTGCGATCGTGTTCAACGTCATCTTGTACATGGTCTGTCTGGTCGCAGGTGTGTTGTTGTGGAACGTCGCCCACGCCACAGGGACGGTCGACAACGTGGAAAAGTTCTTCGAACAGTTCGGTTGGGAGAGCTTCGAGTTCAACGGCGGCGAGATCTACCACAGCGCGTGGGCCGCAGGGCTGTTCGTATCGGTCGGCCTGACCGGGTTGGCGGTGCTGTTGGCCACGTTGTTCAACCTCATCACCGACCTCGTCGGTGGGGTGCGTGTCAGCGTGCTCGAGGAGGAGGTCGTCGCCCAGGGCCCGGCACGCTCGACCATCCGCTCACGCGTAAGTCAGCAGTGATCGCGTGAGCGGTACCGATGACACCTCTCGCCATTTTCGGCGGAGGGTTTGCAGGCCGGTGCGGTAGTCTCTTGTGCTGCCAGAGGGGCTATAGCTCAGTCGGTTAGAGCGCATCCCTGATAAGGATGAGGTCCACAGTTCGATTCTGTGTAGCCCCACTGTAAAGCACCTGGTCCCAGACCCGAGAGGCCCCCGCAAGGGGGCCTTCGTCGTTCCTGAGTCCGCGCCAAGTCCGTGCGCCAGGAGACAGCGAAGCGCTGTCTGCGCTCGCACGTCCACACCAAGATCTGCAGCGTCATCAGCTCGTGCGCGCCGCGCTTCGCAGCGCCCACCGGAGGAACTTCCCGGTGCGAGTACCATCGGCGGTGTTCGTGGAGCTGTACCGGGGCGGCGGCACCGATGCCGCGATCGATTCGATCCTGCCCCAACGTCGCTATCGCCCGGGTCTGACGTCACCCCGCATGGAAGGTCCGATACGAGCCTTGATCCACCGCCAGGGTCACCGCTCGGTGACGAGTTCGGCGACGAGACGCTCGACGAGGTCGTAGGGAATCGGCTTGTCGTATGGCAATCGCACCGTGTCCTTGGCTGCCCGGTATGGCGCGATCTCATCTTCGAGCGGGCCTTCGAAATGGGGGATCGGGTACAGGCCGATGTGATGCTTCCACGCCGCGAAGTGGACCACGTACCGTCCGTCCAACATCGTTGCCGGCATGTCATAGCGGATGATCTCCGCACTGCCCGGCGCCGCCCTCTGGATGGCGCGGCGCAGCTCGTGCAGCACGAGTTGCACGTCGACCGGGAACGAGGCGATGTAATCGTCGACGCTGTGAAACTTGCCGGCCATGGATCGCTCCGTTCGGATGTAGTGCGATTGCCCATTGAAACGCGCCACGAACGACGTTAGTGCGCCCGGTACGTCCGGCGGATTTCCAACGGTGATCGAGCGGTACGCTTCGCAGTGATGAAACTGCTTCGCCGGGCGCTGCTTGCGCTGTCGCTTGCCAGCATCTTGGCTGGGGGGTTGCGGTTGCGCGGCAAGGGCGGTGTGCCGCCGCAACAGGGCGGGTGGCGAGAGCTGCGCGTGCCCCGCTCGTGACGGGTGCGGCTTCGACGGATCGACCGTCGCCAATCGTTGGGATCCTCGGCAGCGGGGTGACTGGTCAGGCGATCGGGCGGATGCTGCGATCGTTCCCTGTCCGGCTTGCCTGGTTCGATCTCGACCCGCTTGCGGCACGTCGAGCGGTGACCAATCACGGCGGGATCGTTGTCGATTCGGTCGGGGATCTCGTGGCCGCCGACGTGGTGATCGTCGCGGTGCCCTCGCCGCACGCGGAGTGCGTGGCAACCTTCACAGAGGAAGGTGTGCACGTGGTGTCCCTCGCCGATGATCCCACCGACATCGCGGCGATGCTGTCCGAGCACGCCACGGCGAAGGATCACGGGGTGTCGGTTGTCGTCGGGGCGGGAGTGTCCCCCGGCCTCACGGGGGTGTTGGCGCACCACCTGGGCGAGCGACTAGCCATCGTCGACGAGATCCATGTGGCCATGCACGGCACGGCCGGTCCGGCATGTGCTCGTCGGCACCACGACGCCCTCGCCGGACGAGCAGTCGGCTGGCACGACGGCGAATGGGTCGAGCGTCCCGGTGGTAGCGGCCGCGAGCTGTGCTGGTTCCCGGAACCGATCGGCCCCGCCGACTGCTACCGCGCTGCGGTTGCCGATCCGCTGCTGCTCCACTTGGCGTTTCCCGACGCCGAGCGAATCTCGGCGCGCGTGTCTGCGACACGTCGCGACCGGCTCACCGCGCGGCTGCCGATGCTGTCCCCGCCGCACCGTGACGGCGACCGTGGCGGAGTGCGAGTCGAGGTTCGTGGCGCCGCCTCCGACGGTGCACGAGTGACCCACCTGGTTGGCGCGGAGGGACGCACCGCCGATCTCGCCGGCGCTGTTGCCGGCTCCTTTGCGCTCGCGTGTGCGGCGGGCCGAACCGCTGCGGGCGTGGTGGTGGCAGGAGCGGACCACGAACTGAGCACGTGGATGCTGCGGTCGGTGGCGGACGCCGGCGTGAGGTTACGTGAGTACACCGGGGTTGCGTCGTCCGTGGTAGCCGGATCAACCGAACGACCGGGATCAACGGAGTCCAACAGATCTACAGGAGTGTCATGAGCGAAGAAACCATCCGAATCCCGTGGCTGCCCGAGGGCCGAACCGTGCAGGTACCGGGCCGTGGCGAGGCGTTCGCCCGTATCCACCGCCACGCCGATCCCGCCGCGCCGACGCTGCTGTTGCTGCACGGGTGGACGGCAAGCGGCGACCTGCAGTTCTTCACGGCCTACGAGGCACTGGCCGTGCGCTACTCGTTCGTGGCCGTCGATCACCATGGCCACGGTCGCGGGTTGCGCAATTCGACCCCCTTCTCATTGGAGGCCGCCGCCGATGACGCGGCCGCCATCGTCCGTGCGCTCGATCTGCAATCGGTGATCGCAGTCGGCTACTCGATGGGTGGGCCGATCTCGATGTTGCTCGCCCGCCGCCATCGCGACCTGGTGGCCGGGTTGGTCGTGCAGGCCACGGCACTCGAATGGCTGGCCACCATGCGCGAGCGGGCCCGCTGGAAAGCGGTCCGGCTGGTCGGGCCGATCCTACGCAGTTGGGCATATCCCAGTTGGCTACGGATGGGCATCCGTCGACTGCTCGGTCCTGCGCACGAGCTGCTGCCCTACGTAGCGTGGCTCGAGGCCGAGACACGACGTGGCGATTCGGTATCGATCGTGCAGGCCGGTCGAGCGCTCAGCGGCTACGACGCCCGGTCGTGGGCACCGTCGCTTGGCGTGCCGGCTGCCGCGGTGATCACCGAGCAGGACCGATTGGTGAAGCCGCGCAAGCAGCGTGCCCTCGCCGCCGCGCTTGGCGCCCACGTGGTTGCCGTCGATGGGGATCATCTGGTCCCGTGGGAACGGCCCGGGTCCTTCAGTGAAGCCACCCTGGCCGCGGTCGACCACGTCAGTGGCCGGGTGCGTTCACCGGCGGGGCTCGCTTCCTGAGCGCGGCGGCATACGACGTCGCGTGATCAATCCGGTAGGTCGTGCGGGTCGTTCTTGGCGGCGACTATCTCCAACTCATGGAGCCGGTCGCTCATCCGGTCGATCGCCGTCGCCAGCCGGTCGAGGTGGTCGCCAACCTCGCTGGTCGTGGCAACGTCGGCGAGTAGCAGGCGGATGCCGGCAATCTCGCGGGCGAGGAACTCGGTGTCGGCCTGCGTGCGTTCAGCGACGTGTCGGTCGAGGTCGCTCTGGGTTCGGTCGCGGTGTTCCTGGCGGTTCTGGGCGAGCAGGATCAGCGGTGCTGCGTATGCGGCCTGCAACGACAGCAGCAGGGTGAGGCCGATGAACTGCCACCGGTCGAAGCGCAGCGAAGCGGGGGCGAACGAGTTCCAGAGCACCCAGACGACGCAAAAGACGCTTTGGTAGACGAGGAATCGTGCGGTGCCGATGAACCGGGCGACGCTTTCGCTGAACTGGCCGAACGCGTCGTGGTCGTAGTGCACGCTGAGCAGCGGCCGGCGCTGCCGTGGTGTGGTGAGGTCGTCGCGGCGGGTCATGAACGAACCCCGCGAGGTTTGGGCCCCAACGAGGCTGCGGTCGTCACCGCCGCGCTGGGTGTGGTCACCCGGCGGCGTTGTCGCCAACCGGTTGGCAGGGTGCGGTCGAGCACGTCGTCGACCGTGATCGCCCCAAGCAGGTGGCCGCCCTCGTCGCACACCCCGACGGCAAGCATGTTGTAGCTGGCCAACCGCTCGGCCACGTCACGCTCGCTCATCTCGGCGGCGATGGTCGGTTCCTGTTCGAGGCAGCGGCCGAGCTCCATGCTCGGTGGTTCGCGCAGCAGTCGTTGGAAGTGGACGACACCGAGGTAGGTGCCCGTCGGCGGCTTGTACGGGGCCTGCACCACGAACACCTGCGCGGCGATGCTGACCAGCCAGTCGGGGTCGCGGATCTGGGCAAGCGCTTCGGCCACGGTGGCGGTGGGCCCGAAGATGATGATGTCGGGCGTCATCAACGCGCCGGCGGTGCCTTCGTCGTAGGCCAGCAGTCGGCGCATCACGTCGGCGTCCTCGTCGTCCATCGCTTCGAGGATGCGGGTGCGTTGCTCGCCGGGCATCTCAGCGAGCAGGTCGGCGAGGTCGTCGTACTCCATCTCTTCGAGCACGTTGATCAAGCGTTCGAGATCGAGGCCTTCGATCATCCGCAACTGCTCGGCTTCGGGCAGTTCCTCCAGCAGGTCGGCCAGACGCTCGTCGTCCATCGCTTCGGCGAGTTGCTTGCGGTTCGACAGTGGGAGTGAACGGACCACAGCGGCGACGTCACTGGGATGCATGTCGCGAAGCCGCGCTACCTCGGCGGCCATCTCGCTGCCAACTGCGCCGCCGAACAGGTCGGGGACCTCGTCGAAGTCGAGCAGGCGATAGGTCGGGCGTCGCCGGATCGCACTGCGCTGGGCCAGGCGAACCTTGGAGATCTCCCACCAGCTCTGGCGTCCGTCGCCGGCGGGGCGGATGGCGACATCGCTGACGGTCTCGTCGCCGACCTTGCTGTCGATCAGGTCGCGTCCGATCAACAACTCGCCGGGGCGCGGTTTGAACGGGTTGAGGTCGACGTCCCAACTGCGCAACCGGGCACCCTCGCCGTCGAGCGCGCCGATTCGGCCGGCGTTGACGAAGATCCGCCGCCGCTGGCTGGTGGCGACAAAGCCAAGCACGCGCGGTGCCGCACCCTCTCGACCAGGGATGACGACGATGTCGTCAAGACGCCCGATCGGCGCCCCACCGGCATCGAGCAGCGGGAGGCGCATCACCCGGAACGCGTAGATGAGGTCGCCTGCCATGGGCCAAGGCTACCGCGCCCATCCCCGCAGCTAGCGGCACACGGACCGGCGCTGCGTGCCCCCGGCGCCGGATCCGGTCAGACGGCTTCGATGGCGACCAGGGTGTCGCTGAAGGCGACGCCGCCTCCCCAGTCGGTGATGGTGTCGTTGGTGAGCGCGTTGGCGGTGACGCCGCCCTCATGGTCCTTGCCCCACCAGCCCCACGGGATGGCCACCACTCGTTCGCGCAGCCGGGTCGACACCTTGACCGGCAGGGTCACCGTGGCCCGGTCGTTCCACACCCGCACGGACTGTCCGTGGACCACGCCGAGGCGCGCTGCGTCGGCGGCAACCATCTCCACCGCTGGTGCGTCTTCGAGCGGCCCGTGCTTTGGCAGATGCGAGTAGCTCGAGTTCAGGAACCGGGTGTGCTGCTTCGGCGTGAGCAGCGCGAACGGGAACCGGGTGGCGAGCGCCTGGTCGCCGGCGAGCGACTCACGTCCGGCGGTGTAGGTGGGCAGCGCCGGCTGACCGGATGCGGCCAGCGACGCGCTCACGAACTCGACCCTGCCCGAGGCCGTCGGGAACTCGCCCGAACCGAATGGGCGGCCGTCGTCGGGGTACGGCACCGCGACGAACCCCTGCTTGCGCAACAACGCCAGATCCACGGTCGGCAACGCATCGGCGAGCACCGTGAGGTCGTCGTCGAACAGTTCGGGGTCGGTGAAACCCATCGCTGCGGCGAACCGCCGGTGCAGTTCGCTGTTGCTGACGCATTCGCCGACCGGCTCGATCGCCGGTTCGTTCCAACCGAGGTAGAGGTGTCCCCACGACGGGACCACATCGACCGCTTCGATCTGTGTGGTCGCCGGCAAGATGATGTCGCCGTAGCGGGCGGTGTCGGTGAGGAACTGCTCGTGCACCACGGTGAACAAGTCGTCCCGCTCGAGACCGCGCCGGATCCGCTCGGCATCGGGGATCACCACCAGCGGGTTCGCCGCCCACACCACCAGCGCCTTGATCGGCGGGTCGAGCGTAGGGTCGGTGAGGATCTCGGCCAAGCGGCTCATGTTGAGCACCCGCGAAACGGCGCCGCCGCGCAACTCGGGCCGGTCGAGCGCATGTTCGTCGATCAGCTGATCGCCCCACGCGCCAACGCTGCGCGCCAACCCCCCGCCGCGGTCGTGCCACGCGCCGACCAGCGCAGGCAGGCAGGCGAGCGTGCGGAAGAACATGGCCCCGTTTTCGTGGTGCTCGGCCCCGATCAGGGTGCGGATCGCAGCGGGCCGGATCGTGCCGTACTGGCGGGCCAGCTCCTCGATGTCGTTCGGGTCGAGCCCGCACACCGACCCGGCGCGAGCAGGCGTCCAGTCGGCCACGTGAGCGGCGAGCTCGTCGAAGCCGAGCGTGTGCGCAGCCACCCATTCGTCGTCGACCAGGCCATCGCGCACGAGCACGTGCATCATCGCCAGCATCAGCGCCACATCGGTGCCGGGCAGCGGTTGCAGGAACCAGTCGGCGGAGTCGGCGGTGATCGTGCGGATCGGGTCGATCACAACGACACGTGCCCCATCGGCACGGGCGGCCTCGATCGTCGGCCACAGGTGACGGTTGGTGAGGCGGGTGTTGGTCCCCCACAGGATGATCAGCTTCGAATGGCGTAGCTCCTGCGGATCGAGCGCCATGCTGGTGCCGTTGGTCGATTTCACTCCGGCCCCGGCGGTCGGCCCGCAGAGCGCGAGCACCAGCTTCGTCGCTTGCATCTTGTGCCAGAACCGGTTCGGAAAGCCGAGCGAGAGCAGGCTCTGGTTGCCGGCACTGCTGTAGGGCAGCACGGCTTCAGCCCCGTACGTGTCGACCACGTCATGGAGCCGGGTGGCGATCTCGGCCAGGGCCTCGTCCCAGGTGATCGGCTCGAACCGGCCCTCGCCCTTGGCTCCAACGCGGCGCAGCGGAGTGGTGATCCGCTCGGGGCTGTAGACCCGGTCGAGGAACCGGTTCACCTTCGGGCACAACTCGCCCATGCTGTAGGGGTGATCCGGGTTGCCGCGCAACTGCACCGCCACACCCTCGGTGACCGTCACGTGCCAGCCACAGCTGTCGGGGCAATCGTGATGGCAGGTGCCGTGCACGACTCGGGTCGTGGGTTCGTCGAGCACTGGTTCGTCGAGTGCGGTCATGCCCGCCAGCGTACGACACGTCCGCGGCCGGTCGCCGCCGGTCGCCGCCGGTCGCCGCCGGTCACTGTCAGGTGAGGATCGGGCGGAGGACTTCGCCGGCGAGCTCGATGGCTTCGAGGTCATGGGCATCGGGCATGTTGAACACGATGCCGTCGAGCCCGGCGTCGAGCAGTTCGTGCACCTGGGCTTGCACCGCCGGGGGGTCGCCGAGGATGAACAGCGTGCGCAGACGGGACTGCATCTCGGCCGGGAGATCCTCGAGCCGGCTGCCGCCGAACTGGCCGGCCACCTTGGCTTCGGCTTCCTCCATCGTCCGCCCGACCACCAGGGTGCCGAGACGGGTGCGGCAGATGGTGCCTGGATCGCGGCCGAGGCGGTCGCAGTGCTCGTCGAGCACCCCGAGCAGGCGGCGAATGGCCGCCGCGTCACCGAACACGTTGCAGGCGTCGCCGTACTGGGCGACCATCCGCAGGGTCTTGCGTTCGCCACTCCCACCGATCAGCACCGGCGGCCCCCCGGCCTGAACCGGCTTGGGGACGTTGAACGCGTCGGTGACCTTGAACCACTTGCCATCGAAGCTGGTGGTGTGGTTGACGAACATGCTCATCACGATCTGCAGGCCCTCTTCCAGCTTCTCAAAGCGGTCCGTGAACGTGCCGAACTCGTAGCCGAACGACTGGTGCTCCAGCTCGAACCACCCGGCGCCGATGCCCCAGATCGCCCGCCCGCTGGAGATCACATCGAGCGCCGTGACGACTTTGGCCAGGTACGCGGGGTTGCGGTACGTCATCCCCCCGACCATCACCCCAAGGTTCACGGTGGACGTGCGTGCAGCCAGTGCATTGAGCAGCGAGTAGGCCTCGAACATGTCCTGATCCGGCGCCCCCAGCATCGGCAACTGGTAGAAGTGGTCCATCACGAACACACTGTCGAACCCGCTCGATTCGGCCGTGACCGCCATCGCCGACAACCGTTCGAACAGATCGACCACGTCCACCCCGGGATAGGTGAAGTTCGGAATTTGCAAACCCATGCGGATGGACAGGCGTGACTCGGTCATGGCGAGACCCTACTGGCCCGCTCCGCTATGGGCGACGGCCGGCCGCCGGACGTTTTGACGCCAATCTGCAACACAAATCCACCAGATCGGTGGTGGACAGCCTGTGCTCTGACAGATACGGTGCGTGATCTCACGGGCTGGGGGGCACGCGAAACATGAGTACGTACGACCTAATCATCCGTGCTGGGACCGTCATCGACGGAACCGGCGCGCCGGGCTTCATCGCCGATGTCGGCATCGTCGGCGACCGCGTTGTCGCCGTCGAGCCGTCGCTGGCCGGTACCGCGGAACGCGAGATCGATGCCACCGGGCGGCTGGTGACACCCGGTTTCGTCGACATCCACACCCACCTCGACGCCCAGATCGCCTGGGATCCGATCGGGACGAGCAGCTGCTACCACGGCATCACCAGCGTCGTGATGGGCAACTGCGGTGTCACCTTCGCACCGTGCAAGCCGGAGGACCGGCAGTACCTCGCCGAACTGATGGAAAGCGTCGAGGACATCCCTCGCGATGCGATCCTGGGCGGACTGCCGTGGGATTGGGTGACCTACGGCGAGTACTTGGCCAGCGTCGAGCGGATGCCGAAGGGCCTCAACGTCGGCGGGATGGTCGGGCACTGTGCGCTACGCCAGTACGCGATGGGCGAACGCGGCCTCGACAAGGCTCCGCCCACCAGCGACGACCTGGCAGTGATGACCGACCTGCTTGACGAGGCGATGCGCGCCGGTGCCCTCGGGTTCAGCACCAGCCGTACGTACCTGCACAAGGTGCCCGACGGCCGCCCCGTGCCAGGCACCTATGCGGAGCCCGACGAGCTGTTCGCGTTCGCCGATGTGCTCGGCCGCCACGGTGCCGGCGTGTTCGAAAGTGCCAGCCGGATCGGTGAAGGCGAACGTCATGACGCTGATGTTCCGCTCACCCGGGCCGAGCTGGCGTGGATGGGTGAGGTCAGCAGGCGCAGCGCCGGGCCGGTCAGCTTCGGGCTCACTCAACACGACAGCCGCCCCGACCTGTACGCGAAGGTGATCGAGTTCGCGAAGCAGGAGAACGCGCTCGGTGCCAACGTCCGCCCGCAGACCACGGCACGCAGCGTTGGCATCTTGTTCTCGATCGATACCCGCACTGTGTTCGATCGCTGTCCGTCGTGGAAGTCGCTGCGCGGCATGCGCAACGGCAAGAAGATGGTGGCGATTCGTGACGCCGCATTTCGGGCCAAGCTGATCGCCGAGGCCGAAATGACACCGCCTTCGATCGATCCCGACCAGCTGTTCATCGTCAACCTCGGTGCCGAGGCCCGTTACGACCTCGACCCGTGCACCACCCTTGCGGCCGTTGCCCGCAGCCGCGGCATCAGTGCTGCCGCCGCGTACATCGAGTTGCTGCTCGAAAGCGACGGCCAGGTGGTGTGCAGCTACCCGTTCCTCAACCAGCGCCTTGACGCGGTCGAGGAGATGCTCGACGATCCGCTCGTGACGCTCGGCCTGGCAGATGCGGGTGCGCATGTCGGGCAGATCCTCGACGCCAGCCAGCCCACGTTTTTCCTCACGTACTGGGTCCGTGAACGCGAGCGTTGGAGCATCGAGTCGGCGATCCGCCGACTGACCAGCGACACCGCTGATCTGTTCGGCATCGATGGTCGCGGTCGGCTGCAGCCGGGTTCGTATGCCGACGTCAACGTGATCGACTTCGAGGGGCTGCGACTCCCGTCACCGCGGTACGTGTATGACTTCCCCGACGGGGCGGGACGCTACGTGCAAGGCGCCGTTGGCTACGACTACACGATCGTCAACGGAGAGGTGTTCATGGACCACGGGCAGCACACCGGATCGTTTGCCGGGCGCGTGTTGAAGAACCGAGCCGCGTCGTGAGCCGCGCTGCGGTCGATGCGCTCCGCGCCGAACATCAGCGCGCGCTGGAACTGTTCGAGTCGTTGACGCCCGACGAGTGGCAGGCCGCCAGCGGATGTGCGGGGTGGCGGGTGCACGATGTGGCCCAGCACATGGCATCAACGTTCCACGTGATCGCCGATCCGTCCACCATTGATGGAGGCTCCTCCGACGACGCCGAATCGAATGCCGAGGTACCCGTGCAGGCGCGCATGGACTGGACCGCCGATCAGGTGTTGGCCGAGTACCGCGAGTGGGCCGACAAGGGGATCGCCGCGCTGGCCGGGATGCAGGAAGCCCCGCTCGCCGAGATGGTGATCCCCCTCGGCAACCTGGGCAGCCACCCGATGCACGTGCTCGCCAACGCAATCGTGTTCGATCACTACTGCCACCTCCGCCATGACATCGGCACCGCCATCGATCGGGCTGCGGCGCTGCCGCGTGATCCGGCATCGTTGAGCGCAACGGTGGAGTGGATGCTGGCCGGGCTGCCGCAGATGTGCGCCGGTGCGCTGGCCGAATGCACCCAGGGCGTGAACCTGGAGTTCACCGATCTCGGCGGCGAGAGCTACCGGATCGAGACCGGTTCACCGGGCTGGACTGTCAGCGTGGGCAGCGACCCGTCGCTGCCCACGGCCACGACGACGGCCCACGACTTCGTTTCGTGGGGCACCAAACGGGCCGACTGGCGAAGCTTCGGTGTGTCGGCCGACGGCGCCGCGGCGGTGACGCTCGACGCAATCAACGTCATCTGATCCGGCGCGCATCGAAACGTGGGGTGCCGGCTGTGCCAGGATCGCGGTCATGACCGCTGTTTTCGTTCATGGCAACCCTGAGACCCCGGTGATCTGGGAGCCGCTGTTGGCCTGTCTCGAACGAGCCGATGTCGTCACGCCGCAGTTGCCGGGCTTCGGGTGCCCGGCACCGGAGGGGTTCGGGGCGACCAAGGAGGAGTACGCCGACTGGCTGACCGGGGAGATCGAAGCCGTCGTCGCCGACACTGGCCCCGTCGATCTCGTCGGTCACGACTGGGGTGGCGGGATTGCGATGCGGGTGGTGTCGAAACGCCCCGACCTGATCCGCAGTTGGGCATGCGATGTGCTCGGCCTGTTCCACCCCGACTACGTGTGGCACGACTTCGCCCAGATCTGGCAAACACCGGGGGCGGGCGAGGAGTACTTCGAGTCCACGATGGCCACCCCGGTCGAGGACCGGATCGCGCTGTACGAATCGATCGGCATCCCCCGTGGCATCGGCGGTCAACTCGTCGCCGTGGCCGACGAGGAGATGGGCCGCTGCATCCTTGCGCTGTACCGCTCGGCCGCCCAGCCGGCGATGGTGGAGTGGGGCGCTGAGCTTGGCCCGGCTGCGACCCGTCCCGGGCTGTGCATCGTTGCGCCCGCCGACCCGTTCGTGCGCGCCGAGGACCTCGCCGTCGAGGTCGCCGGCCAGCTCGGAGCCACCGTGCGGGTGATCGAGGGCCAAGGGCATTGGTGGATGCTCGGCGACCCAACGACCGGTGCCGCAGTGCTCACCGAGTTCTGGGCGTCGCTGTGACGGACACCACGGTCAACGCGGAGCCGCTGTCGTTTGTGTGCCCCCGTTGCGCGACTGCCGTCGACGAGCGTTTCTACGGCCCGTGCACGGGGTGTCGGCGTGATCTCCGGGCGATGTTCTTAGGCGAGGGCCGCGTGGTCGAGCTTGCCGAGTACGTCCCCAAGATGAACGTCACCCCCAACGCCGTAGCCCTCAAAGACGACTGA
>JAYURF010000504.1:0-9521 GCA_043756365.1 Acidimicrobiales bacterium | reverse complement strand
ACGAACGACACGCTAGTAGGGCCACTCGGGCTCGCGGCCGGTCACCCGCTCGATGACGCGCCCGAGCCGCAGCGAGAGCGCCACTTTGAGCATCAGGTTCCTCGCGAACCAGGGCAGCTCGCGCAGCTGCCGGACGGCGTTGCGTAGGCGCGGTGCCGCTCCGGCGGGCAGATCGGCACGGTACTCGGTCATCGACCGAGCCCGCCCGACGTAGCGGAAGCGACGGCCGAGCACCAGCTCACGCAAGATCGCCAGGGTCACACCTACCGACGAGAACGAATCGTGGATCAGCATCGTGCCACCCGGGGTCACGCGGCGACCCCAATCACGAATGTCGATGCGGGCCGGCCCGTAGCGGTGGGCCCCGTCGACGTACAACACCTCGATGGTGCCGTGCACCGAATCATGGGCCTCGTCGCTGAAACAGCGCAGATGGGTGACCCGGGCAGATACGCCGGCGTTGCGCAGGTTCGTCGTGAACACAGCGTGATCATCGGCTGCTTCTGCCTCGAACCCGGCGAGCTCTTGCGGCCCACGGTCGTTGCCAGCATGGGGATCGATGGCGATCACCTGAACACCGGTGGGCGCCGCCCATGCGAGCACGATCGTGCTGCGGCCTCGAAAACTGCCGATCTCGACGATCTGCTGACCCGCGTGCGTGCCCGCCGCAGCGTCGTACAAGCGCCTGGCCTGGTCGGGCGACATCCACCCCTCGACATCGGCGACGCTGGCCAACACGTCAGGAAACGGAGGTGCGGTCATTGCCTGCTCCACGGATTTCGATGATCGATCGATTGCACAGCTTCTCCCAATTTCTGACTGCTACGACACATAAACGCCCAGACCGAACACCATCGCCCACACGACACCGAGCACCTGCAAGGTCCGGTCCGCTGCGAAGATCTCCTCGGGAGCCGCGCCGTGGCCCTGTTCGAGGATGAGCATGTAGCGCAGCATCGCCGTCACCATCGGCACGATCGACAACTCGTAGAACGGCCACGTGGTACCGGCGATCTCCTTGGTGTCGAATGCCCAGATGCAATAGGTGACGAGTGCCGCACCGCAGCTGACCGAGAGCACGATCCGCAAGAACCCAAGCGTGTACTCCTCCAACGTCTGGCGCACCTGCATCCCGTCACCGTGTTCACGGAGTTCGGCATACCGCTTGCCCGTGACGATGAACAGCGAGGCGAACGAGGTGGTCAACAAGAACCAGGTGCTCATCGGCACATCGGTGGCCTCGGCACCACCGATCGCCCGGATCACGAACCCAGCCGCGACCGCCACCAGATCAACGACGGCCACGTGTTTGAGCACCTTGCTGTACAGCGAGGTCGTGACAACATACGCGGCCGCGGCCAACGCTGCCGACGGGTGCGTAAGACCGGCAACCGCGATGCCACCGAGCAGCAGCACCGACCCCACCACCCGGGCGAGTGGGAGGGGGATGTCGCCATGGGCGATCGGGCGGAACTGCTTGGTCGGGTGGTTGCGGTCACTCGCGTGGTCGAGGATGTCGTTCCAGTAGTAGGTGCCGCTGCTGACCATGCAGAACGCCACGAACATCACCGCGGCGCGCCACAGGTACGATCCGTTGTCGAGCACACCGGCCGCGCCCGGCGCAGCGAACACGAGCAGGTTCTTGGCCCACTGCTTGGGCCGGGCTTCGCGCACCATGGCCAACGCCAGGCGAGAGCTCACCGTTGCATCTCGTCTGGCACGGCTGTGACGGTAGTGCCTCGCACCCACACAGGGTGGTGAGCCATCGCCAACAACTCGCGGTCGCCGCGGCTGTCGCCGTAAGCCCAGACGGTGGCGCTGCCGATTCCTTCGCTCTCCAGCCACGCGCGCAAGCGCACTGCCTTCTCCGCAGCACGACAGTTGGGGCCATCCAGCGAGGACCGATAGCGGCCGTGACACCTGGCCACATCCGTGCACAGCACCTGTTCGATGCCGAGCGACGCGCCGAGCGGTGCGAGATAACTGCGCAGCGACGCCGAGACCATCACGGTGCGGTGCCCCATCGATTGATGCCAGCGCATCCGCGCCACGGTGTCGGGCCGCAGCATCGTTGCCTCGATGACCGCGGCGAACCTGCGTCCTTCACCGGCAACGTCGTCGATGAGGCGGTTGCCGAACACGCCGCCCACGACGACGGCTTTGAGGAGGTCGCGATCGCGGCGGCGAACGGCTGCCGCCGTGCGGAGCGGCGAGCCGGCGACGGCGCGGAGCAGCCCGAGCCGCCCACCGAGTTGTTCCAGGAACGGGCGCACACAATCACGCGTGGTGAGCGTGCCGTCGACATCGAAGGCGGCGACCACGACGCCCGGGCCTGAACTGTGCCGACTGGAAACATGCGGGCCAGAAACCTGCCGATCGGGGTTCGTCATCGCAGATCGTCGAGCATGGCCCAGTAGCCAGGCCAACTCTTGGTGACCACATCGGGGTCGGCCACCTCGATCCCGTCGACTGCCAAACCGAGCAATCCGAACGACATCGCCAGGCGGTGGTCGTGATGCGTGCCGAGCACTGCTGCATGGGCACTGCCCGGTTCGATCAGCACACCGTCGTCCAGTTCGGTCGCGACGACACCGGCGCAGCGAAGCTCACGGCACAGGTCACCGATCCGGTCGCTCTCCTTGCGGCGGATGAACCCGACGCCGGTGATGCGCGTGGGGGTGTCGGCAAACGGAGCGACGACAGCAAGCGTTGGCACCAGGTCGGACATGTCGACCATGTCGATGTCGATGCCGCGCAACGGGCCGTCGCGGGTGACGGTGGTTCCGCGGTCGTCGACCACGACCGTGCAACCCATGTCGCCGAGCACTGCCGCGAACCGGGCGTCACCTTGCAGCGAAGCGGCCGTGAGCCCAGGTACATGAACGGTGCCACCGACGATCGCGGCAGCGGCCAACGGATACCCGGCAGAGCTGGCATCGGGTTCCACCGCATACGCCGTGGAGCGGTAGGTGCCCTGCCCCACCTCGACGTGATCCTCACCGATCACGACATCGTCGATCCCGAACGCGGCCATGACTGCGGCGGTGATCCCGAGGTACGAGCGCGACACCAGCGGAGTGGTCAGGTCGATGTGCAGGCCCCCGGGAATGGCCGGAGCGATCAACATCAGCGCGGTGATGTACTGGCTGGACACATCACCACGAACTGCCACACGGCCGTGAACGGGAGCGATCGGTCCAGAGATGCTCACCGGGAGATGGCCCCAACGCTCTTCCGCAACCACTTTGGCACCCATCGCCCGAAGCGCGTCGTGTAACGGGGTCATCGGGCGTTCGCGCAGCGAAGGTTCGCCATCGATGGTGATCAGGCCCTCGCCGAGCGCAGCGAGCGCCGTGACGAAGCGCGAGGTCGTGCCGGCCAAGCGCGTCGGCAACGTGATCTGCTCGGAGCCCAGCCAAACGTGACCCTCGTTGCTCTGATCGCCGGCGCGGTCGCCGGTACGGTCTGGGCCGATCCGCCCAGCGCGTCCGGCCACGACGACGTGGCCGGTCAGCGTCCCAGCCGTCACGCCGATGTCGAGCAACCGCAAGGCGTCGATCATCGCCGCAGAGTCGTCGCCGGGCGGCACACCCAAGATCTCCGAGACCCCATCCGCCAGCGCGGCGCACACCAGCGCGCGATTGGCGACGCTCTTGGAGCCGGGAACGAGCACCGATGCTGCCAACGGTGGCGAGATCGTCCGAATTCGCCGGGGGCGCGGGTTCGGGGCGGGCTCTGCGCTCATGTACGGCGCTCGTGTACGGCTCTCATGGACGGCGTCATTGCAGTCGTTGCACGGCGGGCCGGTAGCCGCGGGCCAGTAGCCCACCGCGGTACACATCGGCGATCGCCGCGTCGACGAGTACCACGGCGATGCCGCGGTTGCCTTCGACGCTGTGCACCACTTCGAAGCTGGCGATGTTGACACCGAGTTCGGCGGCCAGGGTGAAGATCTCGGCCGCAGCACCAGTGCGGTCCGGGATCGGGATGCGCATTTCGGCCAGCTCACTGGGTTGGTTGATTCGGCTCGGCAGGTTGGCGCGAGCTTCCCGAGCACGGTTCAGACGGTCGAACAGCCCGGCGCGGTCGTCGATTGACACCAGGTGGCGCATATCGGCCAAACCTGTCATCAACGAGTCGAGTGCCGACAGGATCGCCGTCCGGTTCTCGGCGCAGATGTCGAGCCAGATGGCCGGATGCCCAGACGCGATGCGAGTCATGTCACGGAACCCGCCAGCGGCCAGCCGTAACAGTGCGGCATGCTCCTCGCCGCGTTGGCTGGCGAGCCCCATCAAGGTGGCTGCAGCCAGGTGCGGGACATGGCTGATCACCGCGACCACCTCGTCGTGGCGGGGCGGCGGGAGCGCTATCACTTCGGCGCCGAGCTCGGCGACAACCGCAGCCACCGCGCTGAACGTGGTGTCGGCAGTAGAAGCCGTCGGTGTGAGCACCCACACGGCGCCCTGGAACAACGACCCATCGGCTCCGTCGAGCCCATCGAGCTCGCTCCCGGCCATCGGATGGCCCCCGACGAAGCGTGGATCTCCGATCGAAGCGGCCACGACTGCCTTGACGCTGCCGACATCGGTGACCACGCCGCCCGTTTCGGCCAGCGCGACTTTCACCTGGTCGACGAGCGCCAGCACCGGGGTTGCCACGAACGTGATCGTCGCCTGCGGATCGAGGCCGATCCGTTGGATCGCGCCCATCTCCAGCGCCCGCTCACTGCGTGCCGGGTCGGTGTCGTCGCCGCTGACGACCCACCCACGTTCAACCAAGGCCAGCCCGATCGAGCCGCCGATCAGGCCCAACCCGACGATGTTGGCGCGCCGAGACACACCCGGTCCCATCGCATGCTCGTCGGCGTTGATCACTGTCACGGGCTAGGAATCTACCGGGGTACCACGCGCGCCGACCGCTTCGATCAACGCCGTGAGCTCGCGCTGTTCCAGCTCGCGCCATTGCCCAGGGCGCAGGTTGCGGTCCTGCAGGGTGCCGATCCGTACTCGTACCAAACGCCGCACGGGATGCCCGATTGCGTCGCACATTCGCCGCACCTGACGATTGCGGCCCTCGTGGATTGTCACCCGCAGCACACCAGGCGACGGTTGCGAGATCTGCGCCGGGGCGGTCATCCCGTCGTCGAGTTGGATGCCCTCGCGTAGCGAACGCAACTTGCCCTGGGCCACCGCGCCACCGTCGACGTCGACGAGGTACTCCTTGTCCACACCGTGGCTGGGGTGGGTGAGACGTTGGGCGAGGTCACCGTCATTGGTGAGCAGCAGTAGTCCCTCGGTCGACGCGTCGAGCCGGCCGACCGGGAACACCCGCGGGGTGTCGGGGACCAGATCCACGACCGTTCGGCGGCCCTGCGGATCACTTGCCGTTGTCACCACGCCGGTCGGCTTGTTGAGCAGGTAGTAGACCATGCCGGGCCGGGTGCCGATGGGCACGCCGTCGACGGTGACCAGGTCGTGATCCACGTCGACACGACGGCCGAGCACCGCCACCACATCATTGACCGCGACGCGTCCCGAGGCGATGAGGTCCTCGCACACTCGCCGGCTGCCCCACCCGCGGGCAGCCAGCACTTTTTGCAGTCGCTCGCCCTGCGGCAGCGCCGCCGAGGCTGCGGCCCACTGTTCCCACAGCGGCGGCTCAGGATCCCCCAGCGGCGGCTCAGGATCCCCCAGGGGCGGCTCAGGATCCATGGGGGTTGAGAGGTTCCAGCCGCAAGCCGTGCTCAAGCGCTTCGACCACCTCCGGGCCGGGAACGAACTCAGCGATCGGGGGCAGATCGGCCAACGAGTCGATGCCCAGCTTTTCGAGGAACGACGAGGTGGTACCGAACAGGATCGCCTGGCCCGGACCGACGTCGCGGGCAACTTCGCTGACGTATCCGCGCGCCTGCAGGGTGCGCAGCACACCATCGGGATCAACCCCGCGGATGGATGCCACCTGCGACCGAGAGATCGGCTGCTTGTAGGCGACGATGGCCAACGTCTCCAACGCGGCAGCGCTCATCCGGGCCCGTTGCCCGTCGAGCAGGTAGCGCTCCACATATGGCGACACGTCGGCGTGGGACTGGTATCGATAGCCGCCGGCGACTTTCACCATTTGGAATCCGTGACCGGCTTCGTCGTAGCTTGCGGCCAACTCGTGGCACAGCCGTGCGATCATCACCACCGGCAGCTCCAGCAGTTGCGCCAAGAGCTCGGCCGGAACCGGCTCGACCGCGACCAGCACGATCGCTTCGATCGCCCGCACCGTCTCGGCATCGGGCACACCCGGCATCTCGTCATCCGGCATCTCGTCACCCGGCATCTCGTCGCCCGGCATCTCGTCACCCGGCATCTCGTCGCCTGCGATCTCGTCGCCTGCGATCTGGTCGCCTGCGATCTGGTCGCCTGCGATCTGGTTGTCAGTCATCTCCGTCGTCATCCTTCGTAGTCGTCAATGGTCAGTACCGACCCGGCGTAGGCAGCCTCGCCGCGCTCGTCGAGCACCGCGTCGGGAGTCCAGGTGATCTCGATCTCACCGAAACGCTCGGTCTGATCCAGATCGACCAGGCCCTGTTTGAACAGCTCCAACACTGCAAGGAACCGAACGATCACCTCCAGCCGCTCCACCAGTCCGCTGGTGAGACGGCTGAACGAGATGCGCCCCACGCGGGGCAGTTCGTCGAGCAGTTCCTCCAGGGCATCGGCCACGCTGACCCGCACGGGGGCGACATGGAACAGGTCGACCCGAGCGACGGGGCGGGGGGTGATCGCCCGCAGGAAGGCCGAGTGCAACCGCTTCGGGGTGACGCCCTCCATCATGTCGGGCACGAGCGTTTCGAAGCGGTCGTCGGCACCGCATTCGCGGGGGAACGACAGGGCGGCGTCGTCGGCGTACCGGGAGAACACGGTGGCGACGTCCTTGAACGTCTTACATTCCAGCAGTCGAGCCAGCAGCAGGTCGCGTTCTTCCCACAACGACAGTTCGTCGTCGAGATCGACGTCGTCTCGCCCAGGTAGCAGGCGGCGGGCCTTGAGCTCCACCAACGTCGACGCGATCATCAAGAACTCGGTGGCGATATCGAGATCGAGGCTGTGCATGCTCTCGATCTCGACGAGGTACGCGTCGACGATCTTGGCCAACGAGACCTCGTAGATATCGACCTGCTCTTTCAGGATCAAGTGGAGGAGGAGGTCGAAGGGACCCTCGTAGACCGCAGTGGCCACGTCGAACGCCATGACCCAAAACTAGCTCCGGTGAGGCGGTGTGCCTCGGTAGCGTGCTGGCCGTGACCCGAGTGCTGTCGTGCATCCAACCAACCGGCGATGTCCATCTGGGCAACTACCTGGGCGCACTCGTGCATTGGGCCACCGGCCAGCACGACTGCGACGCCTTCCACGGAATCGTCGACCTGCATGCGCTGACCGTCACCGATACCCCCGGCATCGTCGGCGAGGCAACCGTGAACGTCGCTGCGATGCTGTTCGCGATCGGCCTCGATCCGGACATCGCCACCGTGTTCGTGCAGAGCCATGTCCCCGAGCACTCCCAGCTCGGGTGGGTGATGGAGTGCACGGTCAGCTTCGGCGAGCTGAGCCGGATGACGCAGTTCAAGGACAAGTCAGCAAGACGCGAGGGCGAGTTCATCGCCGCCGGGTTGTTCACCTACCCCGCCCTGCAGGCCGCCGACATCGTGCTCTACGACGCCGACGAGGTGCCCGTTGGCGACGACCAGCGCCAGCACGTCGAGATCACCCGCGATGTGGCGATTCGCTTCAACAGCCGTTTCGGCAACACGTTCGTGGTCCCCAAAGCCGTCACCCCGAAAGCAGGCGCGCGGGTGATGGACCTGCAGGATCCGACCTCGAAGATGAGCAAGTCGTCCGCCAGCGACAGCGGCCTCGTCAACCTCCTCGACGATCCGTCGGCGATCCTCAAGAAGTTCAAGCGCGCCGTCACCGATAGCGACAGCGATGTCCGCTTCGACCGCGAAGCCAAGCCGGGCGTGTCCAACCTGCTCGAGATCCTGTCGGCGTGCGTTGGCCGCTCACCCGATGATCTGGCTGCGGGCTACACCCAGTACGGCCCATTGAAAGCTGACACCGGCGAAGCAGTGGTCGAGCTGCTCCGACCGATCCAGTCCCGTTACCGCGAGTTGCTCGGCGACAGGGGCGAGCTGGCCTCGTTGTTGCGTACGGGCGCCGACAAAGCCGGCATCGTCGCCAGGGCCACTCTGCAGCGGGCCTACGATCACATTGGCCTGCTCCCGCGCTGACCCACCGGCGAGACGGGCCGGCGAGCCATCAGCGCATGATGGGGAGTGGCGATGACCCGTACCGATCAGGTGTCGTCGGCGCGCGCCAGCGCCTCGGAAGCCGGCCCGCGACGCTGCACCAGGTCGACAGTAGCCGATGCCGAACCCGCGCATCTCAACATCTCCGCACCGATTCGCTCGTGATCGTGGTACCGCCGGAACCGCTCGGTTCGCGGCCCCACCACCGTCGCAGCCACGCGAGCAAGCGTGCCGAGATTCGATTCGAGCTTGCCAATGTCGTGCAACAACGCGGCGGCGATTTCATCTCGTGTCGCGGTGGCTCGTACGTCGATGAATCGCTGCGCGACCTTGATCGCGTGGCAACGATCCACGTTTGACATCCGCCGCCACAGCGCAACCTCCCCCGGCACCAGCTGGTCCTGTGCCCACCGTTCGTCGGCCGGAGCGGGTGCTGCGCTTGACAGCGAACCGACGAAGCGTTTGACAAGATGCGCCCCGGAACGCCACGCGCTCATCGGTGCACCGCCCGCGGGTGCGCGGCTCGGTAGGCGTCCACGAGCCGTTCGTTGCTCACCTTGGTGTACACCTGGGTGGTCGACACCGAAACATGCCCGAGCAGCTCTTGGACCACGCGTAGATCGGCCCCGTGATCAAGTAGGTGGGTAGCGCACGAGTGGCGCAGCACGTGCGGCGACAGGCGCTCCGGGGAGATCCCGGCCCGGGTGCCATAGGTGCGGATGATCGCCCATGCCGACTGGCGCGACAGACGCGCCCCACGCTGGTTCAAGAACACGGCCTCGGCATCACCGCGACGGGCCCAGCGTGCCGGCACCAGGTGGGTGCGCCCATTCGCCCCCATCCACTCGCTGTACGCGGCGACCGCCACCCGACCAACTGGGACAAGGCGCTCCTTGGCACCCTTGCCGAACAGGCGCGCTGCATGGTGCTCGACGGAGACATCGCCGACGTTCAGCCCGACCACCTCACCGATGCGCGCCCCGGTGGCGTACAGCAGTTCCACCATCGCCCGGTCGCGCAGGCTGACCGGATCGGTCCCGACGATCACGTCCAGCAACGCCATCACCTCGTGCTCGGGGAGCGGCTTGGGGATGCCAGCGGGCACGCGGACACCGTCGAGGTTGCCCGTCGGATCATCGCCGCGCACTCCCTCCTCGGTCAGGAACCGGTGCAGCATCCGGATCGCCGCCAACTGGCGCGCCACGGTCGACGGAGCGGATTGAGTTTT
>JAYURF010000503.1:0-3371 GCA_043756365.1 Acidimicrobiales bacterium | reverse complement strand
CGTCACAACGTGATCGGCGAGCTCGATCCGGAACGGCTGTGACGGGTTGTTGCGCCAGCCGGCCGGCAGGGTGTCGAGCACCGTACGGCGTGATGCCGCGTCGGCGATCACGGTGAGCGCTGCTGCGGCGATCAGTTCCGGCGCAGGACGTGGGGGAGCGCCCGGCGGGGTGCGGTCGAGGTAACCGGTGTCGATCCCGGGCCCGCCCGGCGCATCGATCGTGTCGAGCTGCTCGGCCAGCGCGATGAGTTGCTCGCGGTTGGTGGTCGGGCCGATGATCGTCGCGTGCGTGAGCGCAGCGACGATGCGTCGGGCGGCGATGCGCCGGGTGGGGCCATGGGCGATCACCTTGGCGATCATCGAGTCGTAGTACGGGCTGACGACCGACCCGCTCTCGACACCGCTGTCCACACGGACGCCCACACCCGCGGCGAAGTCGAACCGTTCGAATTGTCCCGAGCTCGGCCGGTAGTCGTGAAACGGGTCCTCTGCGCACAACCGCACCTCGATCGCATGGCCCGTCCGCGTCGGATGCAGCGCTGCATCAGGTAACGGTTCGCCCGCGGCGACGAGCAACTGCAGAGTCACCAGATCGAGCCCGGTGATCATCTCGGTCACCGGGTGCTCCACCTGCAAGCGAGTGTTCATCTCGAGGAACGAATACGTGCCCGCTGCATCGAGCAGGAACTCCACGGTTCCCGCGCCTACGTAGCCGACCGCGATCGCAGCAGCCACGGCGGCCTCGCCCATCTGCCGACGGAGCGGCTCGTCAACTGCAGGCGACGGGCTCTCCTCGAGGATCTTCTGATGCCGCCGTTGCAGGGTGCAGTCGCGCTCGAACAGCGACACGGTGTTGCCGTGATGGTCGGCGAACACCTGGATCTCCACGTGGCGGCCGCCCTCCACGTAGCGCTCGACGAACACCGTGCCGTCACCGAATGCGGACGCGGCTTCGCGCTCGGCCGAGGTGATCGCGTCGCCAAGTTCACCGGCACTGCGAACGAGGCGCATGCCCCGGCCGCCGCCACCGGCCGAGGCCTTCACCAGCGCCGGCAGACCGATCTCGTGAAGTGACTCCACGGTCGAGTCCGGCAGCACTGGGACACCGGCGGCGCGCATCATCTGCTTGGCGCGGATCTTGGATCCCATCGCCTCGATCGCCTCCGGCGGCGGGCCGATCCACACCAGATCTGCATCGACGACGGCCTGGGCGAAGGAGGCGCTCTCCGACAAGAAGCCGTAACCGGGATGGACCGCCTGCGCACCGGTGGCGCGGGCCGCGGCAACCAGCAGATCAGCGCGTAGGTACGTGTCGGCGGGCGCGGTACCTGGCAATCGCACAGCGACATCGGCTTCGCGGACGTAGGGCGCATCCGCATCGGCGTCGCTGTACACCGCCACGGTGTCGATGCCGAGCCGGGTGCAGGTGGCGATGATCCGCCGGGCGATCTCGCCCCGGTTGGCGACGAGGACACGCTCGATCGGGCGTGCCGGGGGAGTCACGCGGGGCATCGCGCTCACATCCGGTACACGCCGTAGCCGGGGGTGCCGCGTACGTCGTTGTTGTCGATCGCGCTGAGGCACAGCCCCAACACGGTGCGGGTGTCGCGCGGGTCGATGATCCCGTCGTCGTACAGCTTGCCGGTCATGAACAGCGCCAGCGATTCCCGTTCGATCTGTTCTTCCACCTCGCGGCGCATCGCCTCGTCGGCGGCCTCGTCGAACGGTTTGCCCATCGACTCGGCCGACTGCTTGGCGACGATGCTGAGCACCCCGGCGAGTTGCTGCGGGCCCATCACCGCGGTCTTCGCGTTCGGCCAGGCGAACAGGAACCGCGGTCGATACGCCCGCCCGCACATGCCGTAGTTGCCCGCGCCGTACGAGGCGGCCATGTGGATCGTGATGTGCGGCACAGTGGAGTTGGCGACGGCGTTGATCATCTTGGCCCCGTCTTTGATGATCCCACGGCGCTCGAACTCCTTGCCGACCATGTATCCGGTGGTGTTCTGCAAGAAGATCAACGGTGTGTCGGTTTGGTTGGCGAGTTGAATGAACTGCGCCGCTTTGTGCGCGTCCTCGTTGAACAGCACGCCGCGGTGGTTGGCGAGGATGCCGACCGGAAACCCGTGGATGCTGGCGTACCCGGTGACGAGCGATGCTCCGTACATCGGTTTGAACTCGTCGAAGTCGCTGTCGTCGACCACCCGGGCGATCACGTGGCGCGGATCGAATGGCACCTTCGGATCAGCTGAGACGATGCCGAGGATGTGCTCGATGTCGTGCCGTGGAGGCAGCGCCGGACCGGTACGACCCGGGCCACGCTTGCGGTGGTTGAGCCGCTTCACCACCTGGCGCCCAAGGCGGATCCCGTCCATCTCGTCGAGCGCGAAGTAATCGGCCAACCCGCTGACCCTGGCGTGCATCTCGGCACCGCCCAGGCTCTCGTCGTCGCTTTCCTCACCGGTGGCCATCTTCACCAGCGGGGGACCGCCGAGGAACACCTTGGCCCGGTCCTTGATCATCACCACGTAGTCACTCATACCGGGCGTGTAGGCCCCGCCGGCGGTGGAGTTCCCGAACACCACCGCCACCGACGGGATGCCAGCAGCAGACAGCGCGGTGATGTTGCGGAACGTCTCGCCGCCGGGGATGAAGAGGTCGCTCTGCGACGGCAGGTCGGCACCGCCGGACTCGACAAGGTTGACCAGCGGGAGCCGGTTCTCGCAGCAGATCTCCATCGCCCGGATGTTCTTGTGCATCGTCAGCGGGTTGAGCGCACCGCCGCGCACGGTCGGGTCGTTTGCCACCACCATGCACTCGACGCCTTCGATCACACCGATCCCGGTGATCAGCCCAACGCCCACGGGGAACTCGGTTCCCCAGCCCGCGAGCGTTGCCAGCTCCAGGAACGGACTGGCCGGATCGAGGATCGCCTCGATCCGTTCACGGGCCAGCAACTTGCCGCGCCGGCGATGCCGTTCCACGTACCGCTCCCCTCCGCCGGCGGTGGCTGTGGCGAGCTCGGCGTCGTGCACTTCGATCTGGCGCAGCATCGCCTCGCGGTTGTCGCGGTATGCATCGATCGCAGTGTTGACGGAATCGGGCAGGACCGGCATGTCAGTGCCGCTGGTCCTGCCCGGTCGGGGAGGCCCAGGATGGGGCTCGCCGCTCGGCGAACGCGCGCATCCCCTCGGCCCCCTCCGCCGAGGAGAACAGCCGGTCGCTCAGGGCCTGCATCTCCTCCCAGGAGTTGGCCCCGGCCCCCGTTCCGGCGTGCAACAGCCGCTTGGTCTCGGCCACAGCATGCGGTGCGCCGGCGAGGATTCCATCGGTGAGCGAACGCACCTGTGCCCCGACATCCTCGGCGACGT
>JAYURF010000502.1:0-3384 GCA_043756365.1 Acidimicrobiales bacterium | reverse complement strand
GGGCCGCATCTGGCCGGCGTTCGATCTTGGCGAGTTGCAACGACGGCAGCGGTGAAGCCATCACCGTCGCATGAGGCGGGGAGGTCACCATCACGGGGGCACTGACCGGTCGCGACGCCGGCGTCGGAGCCGGTTCGTGCGGCGACAACGCGGACGTGGTCACCGGGACGGACTCGGTCCCACCGATCACGAGTGCGGCGTTGACCGCCAACTCCGGGTTCTCGAGACTCGGGATGGTCTGCTCGACGATGAGGGGCAGTGACGGGAGTGGGTCGATGATATCGACGTCTTCGGAATCCAAGACGTCAGCAAGCGAGGCGGGCCGCCCCGAAGCGGCGGGGGCAGCCGCGGCGGGGGGCAACGGGGCGGCAGCCGGGGGGGCAGGGACAACAGCGGCTGGGGGGGCCAAAACCGGGGGAGGCGGAACCGGAGCGGCCTGGGCTGCAGCAGGACTGGCGGGCGTCGGTGTCGCCACTGGGGTCGGAGCCGCAGCAGTGGCCGCTGACGCTGACGATGCGGCGAGCAGCGCAGCGGCAACAGCCGCCATCTCCTCGTTCTGACGGTGGGCCTCGCGCTCGAGCTCCTCGGGGGTCGCTGCCTGATTGGCCAGTTCAACGATGAGCGACTGCAGGTCGCTGTCGGTCTGGTACTCGCGATGATCCTCATCGGTGGTCAGACCGGTGAGCGATTCCCAGTCGATCGGCTGCACGGGGCCAAGCTCTGCCGCGGCTCGTACGGCGACCGCAGTCGCCGTCGGCGGGCCTGCCGAAGCCTGGCGATCGCTCGTACGTCGCTTGAAGTCGAACTTGACCGGCGTGTCGGCGTGATCTTGCGTGGCAAGGCCGTGACCCGTCGGGTGGTTGTCGTTATCGGTGCTGTCCAACACGCCCGAGATATCGGCAGAATTTCCGGTGTGCTTGAGCGACTTGACGAAGTCCGATCAGTCCTCGGTCGGGGCCTCGGCGGCGCGGCGCTGCAATTCACTCACCACGCTGGCGTCGGCGAGAGTGCTGGTATCGCCGAGCAGTCGGCCTTCGGCCACGTCACGCAGCAGCCGGCGCATGATCTTGCCGCTGCGAGTCTTGGGTAGATCGGGCGTGAAGAAGATCGCCTTCGGTTTGGCGATGCTGCCGATCTCACGACCGACGAAGGCGCGTAACACCTCGGCATCGACCTCGGCTCCCCCTCGCAGCGTGACATAGGCGATGATCGATTGACCCGTGGTGGGGTCGTTCGCGCCCACGACCGCAGCTTCGGCCACCGCCGGGTGAGCAACGAGGGCCGACTCGACCTCGGTGGTCGAGATGCGGTGCCCGCTAACGTTCATCACGTCGTCGACTCGACCGAGCAGCCACAGGTACCCGTCGTCGTCAAGCTTGGCCCCGTCGCCTGCGAAGTAACTGCCGTCGAAACGGCTCCAGTACGTCTCCTTGTAACGCTCCGGGTCCCCCCAGATTCCGCGCAGCATTCCGGGCCACGGCCTGGTGAGGGTGAGGTATCCCCCGCCGCGCTCCACCCGGTTGCCGCTCTCGTCGACGAGCTCGGCGCTGATACCGGGAAGCGGGAACGTGGCCGACCCGGGCTTGGTGACCGTCGCTCCGGGCAGCGGGCTGATCATGATGCCACCCGTTTCGGTCTGCCACCAGGTATCGACGATCGGGCACCGCTGCGACCCGATGTGCTCGTGATACCACATCCATGCCTCGGGGTTGATCGGCTCGCCCACCGATCCGAGCAGCCGCAGCGACGAGAGGTCGTGCTTGGCCGGTTCCTCCACGCCCCACTTCATGAACGTGCGGATCGCGGTCGGCGCCGTGTAGAACAACGTCACCCCGTACTTCTCGATGATCTCCCACAACCGGTCGTTCGCCGGATAGTTCGGCACACCCTCATACATCACCTGCGTCGCGCCGTTGGCCAGCGGGCCGTACACGATGTAGCTGTGACCGGTGACCCAGCCGACATCGGCGGTGCACCAGTACACATCGGTATCGGGGTGCAGATCGAACACGTACTTGTGGGTGAACGCCACCTGGGTGAGGTAGCCGCCCGAGGTGTGCATGATCCCCTTCGGTTTACCGGTCGTGCCCGAGGTGTACAGCAAGAACAGCAGCTGTTCGGCATCCATTGGCTCGGCCGGGCAGACCGGATCGGCAGACTCGATCAGGTCGTGGTACCAGTGGTCACGACCGTCGACCATGGTGACGTCGTTGCCTCCACGGCGGACCACTACCACGTCGGTGATGCTCGGTGTATCGGCCAGCGCCTCGTCGGCGACGGCTTTGAGGGCGAACACCTCGCCGCGCCGATATCCACCATCGGCAGTGATCAGCACCTTGGCCTCGGCATCGTTGATCCGGTCACGCAAGGAATGTGCGCTGAACCCGCCGAACACCACGCTGTGCGCCGCGCCGATCCGCGCGCAGGCCAGCATCGCCACCGCCGCTTCGGGGATCATCGGCAGGTAGATGTTGACCCGGTCGCCCCTGTTCACACCGAGGGACTTCAACACGTTGGCGAAACGCTGCGTTTCGGCCAGCAACTCGGCATAGGTGACGACCCGGCTGTCGCCGGGCTCGCCCTCCCAGTAGAACGCAACCTTGTCGCCCCGGCCGGCAAGCACATGCCGGTCGAGGCAGTTGTAGCTGACATTGAGTTGTCCGCCAATGAACCACTTGGCATACGGCAGGTGCCATTCGCAGATCGTGTCCCAATCGGTCGACCAGTCGATCAGATCTGCCGCCTGACGAGCCCAGAACCCCTCGTCATCCACGGCAGCCTCGTCGTACATGAACGTTCCGGCAACGAGCGCGTGATCCTGGAACTCCCGCGACGGCGGGAAGCGGCGGTTCTCCCATTGCAACGCATCAATCGCGGCGGCAGCGGGCGACGCCCCCGCGGGTGCGGCATCGGTCGGTGCGGCATTGGTCGGATCTGCGTTGTCTGGCATGGTGAGCCCCCTGGTTCGGACACGCTGACGGTAGCAAAGTGGCTGTCGGTCGACAGCGTGCGCACCGGACGATCCGGGCACGCAACGGCGCGGCGGCGGGCGGCACAAACTCGATGTCGGTCCGCCAGACTGACACGATGCCATCACGACCGGTTCACGAACACGACGCCCACTTTGGGCCCTCGGAGTGGGGCCTGTCGTTGTCCATCGCCATCATCTGGGGCAGCTCGTTCCTGTGGATCGCGATTGCCATCGACCATGTCGCCGCGCCCGTCGTGCCCCTGGCGCGCTGCCTGTTCGCGGCGCTCGCGCTCGCCTGCGTGCCGGGCGCCCGGCGGATGATCGACCGTGCCGACGCGTCCATGTTCGCGGTCACCGCACTGGCGTGGATGGCGATCCCGTTCCTGCTGTTCCCGATCGCCGAGCAGACGGTG
>JAYURF010000501.1:0-3388 GCA_043756365.1 Acidimicrobiales bacterium | reverse complement strand
CTCATCCGCCCCGACGCAGGTGTGATCCGGGTCTTCGAACGGACGTGGGAGGCCGACGGCGTCCGGGTGCTCGACGGGGTGGCGGGCTTCATCGAGAGCCCGCGGTTCTATCCCTACCTCACCGGGCGTCAGAACCTCGAGGGGCTCGTTCGCCTCGACGGCGGTGCGCCCGCGGGGCGCATCGACGAGGTGCTCGACATCGTCGACCTCGCCGACCGCGCCGGCGACAAGGTCGGGGGCTACTCGTTCGGGATGCGCCAGCGGCTCGGTGTCGCCGCCAGCCTCGTCCGCGACCCGCAGCTGCTGGTCCTCGACGAGCCGGCCAACGGACTCGATCCGGAAGGGATCCGCTGGATCCGCGACGTGTTGGTGCACGTGGCCGGGCAGGGCAAGACGGTGCTCGTCAGTAGCCACCTCCTGTCGGAGATGGCGCTGATGGCCACGTCCCTGGTGGTGATCGGCAAGGGCCAACTGGTCGAGCAGTGCACGGTCGATGAGTTCGTCACCAAGTACGGAGACCGCTGGGTACGGGTGCGCAGCCCGCGCATCGCCAATCTCGTCGAGCCGCTGCGGAGCGCTGGCGCAGTCGTCGGCTACGTCGACGACGCCACCGTCGACGTGTTCCACGCGACCGCAGTTGATGTCGGCGAACTGGCGGGCAAGCTCGGGGTGGTGCTGCACGAACTCTCAATGCAAACCGGTTCGTTGGAGGACGCATTCTTGAAAGCCACCGCATCGGTGCAGGAATACCAATCGGGGGCGATGTGATGGGGGTGCTGCGCAGCGAGTGGATCAAGCTGCGCACCATCCGCATGAACTGGGTGCTCGCCATCCTGGCGATCGCCTTCCCGCTCGTGGTCACGGGCCTCACCGCCGCGCTGATCAACGTTGACGACATGAACTCGCGCGACCTCGCCGGGTTGGTCACCGGAACCTCGGTGATCACCGGGATGCTGCTCGGCGTGATCGGGGCATCCAGCATCACCGGCGAGTTCGGGTTCGGCACGATCCGGACGACGTTCGCGGCGACGCCGCGACGCAGCCGCGTGATCATCGCCAAGGGAGTTGTGACGGTTGCCGTGGCCGTGGTGGTGGAAGCAGCGGTCGTGGTGCTGTGTTTCGGCGTCGGTGCCGCGCTGTTGAACTCGCGTGATGGTGACATCTCGCTCAGCGCCGCCGGTAGTGGGCGCGCTGCGTTGATCGGCGTGGTGGTGTTCGCAGCAATCGTTGCGTTGCTGGGCTACGGGCTCGGCCTGGTCATTCGCAACACTCCGGCCGCTGTGGCCGTGTTGTTGCTGTGGCCGCTCGTGGCCGAAGGACTCATCGGCGCGTTGCTCGCCGTGACGGGTGTCGACGATCCGTTCAAGTGGTTGCCGTACAACGCCGGAATCAACCTCGGCAACCCTGAGGCCAACACCGACGGATCGCTCGGGCGGGTCGTCGGCGGGCTGTACTTCTTCGGCGTCGCCGCGGCCGTCACGATCCTCGGGGCGATCTCCACCAGCCGCCGCGACGCCTGAACCAACCACGAGAGCAGGAGGCCCAGCATGAGGATCACGTTGCCGAGCGGTGCGTCCGCCGAGATCGCGGCGACCGATACCAACCCGGTGATGGGCCTCGTCATCGCCCCGGACATCTTCGGGCTCCGCCCGTTGTACGACGGTCTGGTCGCCCGTCTGGCCGTTGAGTGGTCGATGGCGGTGTGCGCGGTCGAACCGTTCCCTGGTCGCGACCTGCCGGGCGACATCGAGCCGCGGGTAGCTGCGGTTCCGACGATCGACGACGACGCCCATCTCCGTGACCTCGAGGATGCGGCAACCGAACTGGTCGGCGCGGGGATCGAACGAATCGGTTTGCTCGGGTTCTGCCTCGGTGGGATGTACTGCCACAAGGCTGCCCGCTCCGAGGTGTTCGAGCGGATCGTCAGTTTCTACGGCATGATCCGCGTGCCCGAAGCCTGGCGCAGCGCAAACCAGGGCGAGCCACTCGAGTACCTCGCTTCGGGTCACGCCGATCGCGTGCTGGCCATCATCGGCGAGGTCGACCACTACACGCCGCCGGGTGATGTGGCGGCGCTCGCCGCGACCGGGGTCAGCATCGTCAGCTACCCCGACGCCGAGCACGGCTTCGCCCACGATCCGGCCCGTCCGGCCCACCGACCCACCGACGCCGCCGACGCGTTTGCCCGGGCACGCACCTGGCTCACCGGCTGACCAGAGAACCCGGCCCCCCTGACAAAACCACCCCGGCGATCTCAGCGGGCGCGGATCTCCATGCTCGAGCGCTTGATGATCGTGTAGCGCCGCTCGTGCTGTTCGATCCAGCCGAGGCGGATGAAGCTGGCGATTGCCTTGTTGACCCGTTCGCGTGACGCCCCGACCATGCCGGCGAGTTCCTCTTGAGTGACCGGGAGCACGAACTCGTCGGTGCCGTCGGACAGTTCCAGCAGCCGCTTCGCGGTCCGCCCGGTCACGTCGAGAAACACGCTGTCGGCCAGGTTGTCGTCCATCACCCGCAGCCGCCGGGCAAGGAGCCGGGTGACACCCCACAACAGCTCGGGCTGTTCGCGGAAGAACGCGAGCACCGGGTCGTAGGGGATGGCGAACACCTTCGACGGCTCCAGCGCCCGGGCCATGGCCGAGCGGGGGCCGTCGTCGAGCATCGCCATTTCGCCGAACAGATCGCCGGGTTCCATCAACGCAACGACGCTCTCGCGTTGATCGATCGGATTGGCAATGGCGATTGCAATGCGCCCGCGAATCACGATGTACAACGAGTTTGCCGGGTCGCCCTCTTTGAACAGCACATCGCCGCGGACCATGGTGCGGTCGTGTCCGGTCGCAGCAATGGAGGCGATCACGTCCGGCGATGCGGCGGCGAAGAATTCGGACGAAGCGAGAAGATCTTCGTGAGCCATGCGCCGATCACCGTACTACCCTGCATCGCCGTGGCCCTTGCCGAGACCGGGAACGTCTGGACGATCGTGGTCGCCGGCGGTGGTGGTGTTCGGTTCGGTCGACTCAAGCAGTACGAGACCATCGGCGAACAGCGCATCATCGACCACTCCGTCTCCACCGCCATTACCGCCGGCACCAACGTCGTGTTGGTGGTACCGGCGAGCGACGTCGACGCCGAGATGGCACGAGCAGGATTGGCACGAGCAGGATTGGTCCGAGCAGGATCGCTGCCTGATGATCGAGCTGCGACCATCGTCGTGGTTGCGGGCGGCGAGACTCGCGCCGCTTCGGTGCGGTGCGGGCTCGGCGCTGTGCCGGCGAACGCAGCGATCGTGTGTGTACACGACGCGGCACGACCCTTCGCTTCGGTCGAGCTCTACCAGGCAGTGGTTGCGGCGGTCCGTGCCGGTGCCGACGCCGTTGTCCCCGGG
>JAYURF010000500.1:0-3389 GCA_043756365.1 Acidimicrobiales bacterium | reverse complement strand
GGCGAGCTCGGTCTCGACGCGTCGGCCGAGGGTGTCGATTGGCTGCTCGCCCGCACTGAGCTACCCGACGTCGTCTTCGAGGCCACCAGCGCCTACATCCACGCGGCGAACGCACCCCGCTACCGCGAGCTCGGCATTCGCGCCATCGACCTCACCCCGGCGGCGGTCGGGCCGTTTGTGGTGCCGGCCGCGAACCTCGACGAACACCTCGACGAGATGAACGTCAACATGGTCACCTGCGCCGGTCAGGCCACGATCCCGGTCGTCCACGCCGTTGCCTCGGTCACCCAGGTCGACTATGCCGAAATCGTCGCCACCGTCGCATCGCTCAGCGCGGGGCCCGGCACACGGGCCAACATCGACGAGTTCACCCGGACCACCTCGCGAGCCATTGCCGAAGTCGGCAAAGCCGGGCGGGGCAAGGCGATCATCGTGCTCAACCCGGCCGACCCGCCACTGATCATGCGCGACACGATCTTCTGCCAACTTCCCCACGACACCGACGAACAGCTCGTCACCAAAGCGATCGAGGACGTCATCGCCCGCGTCGCCCAGTACGTGCCCGGGTACCGGCTGAAGGTTCCACCGCAGTTCGCCACTGCGGCCAACGGAACTCCCCGTGTCGCAGTGTTCGTCGAAGTGGAGGGCGCCGGCGATTATTTCCCGCCCTACGCAGGCAACCTCGACATCATGACCGCCGCCGCCGTAGCGGTCGGCGACCGGATGGCGCATCATCTACGCGGGACCACGCCCGTCGGCCTCGATTCAGCCCGCCTTGATTCAACTTCCGCGCCCATCCCGAACGGAGCAATCTGATGCCGTACTCACCTTCGCTCGACGTCCGCATGACCGACACCTGCCTGCGCGACGGGTCCCATGCCAAGGGTCACCAGTTCACCGAGCAGCAGGTCCGTGATGTGGTAGCTGCGCTCGACGCGGTGGGCATGCCGGTGATCGAGGTCACCCACGGCGACGGGCTTGGTGGCTCGTCGTTCAACTACGGCTTCTCGCTCACCGACGAGCGCACATTGATGAAGGCCGCGGTGGAGACCGCCAAGCAGGCCAAGATCGCCGCGCTGATGGTGCCCGGTATCGGCACCATGGACGACATCCGCTTCATCCGCGATGCCGGAGTGTCGATCGTCCGGGTGGCCACGCACTGCACTGAGGCGGATGTCAGCATCCAGCACTTCGGGCTGGCCCGCAGCCTCGGCCTGGAGACAGTGGGGTTCTTGATGATGGCCCACAGCCGGCCCCCCGAATTGATCGCCAAGCAGGCTCGGATCATGGCCGACGCCGGCTGCCAATGCGTGTACGTGGTCGACTCGGCCGGGGCGATGATCCTCGAGGACGTGCAGTATCGCGTCGAGTCGGTCGTCGCCGAGCTCGGCGACGATGCACAGGTCGGGTTCCATGGTCACGACAACCTCAACATCGCCGTCGCCAATTCCGTGATCGCCGTGCGCTCTGGTGCCGTGCAGATTGACGGCTCGACCCGTGGTTTCGGTGCCGGTGCCGGCAACACCCGCAACGAGGTGTTTGCTGCCGTGGTCGAACGGCTGGGGATCTCCACCGGGATCGACGTACTGCGCCTGATCGACGCAGCCGAGGACGTGGTACGGCCGGTGATGGACGGTGAATGCATCATCGACCGGCTGGCACTGGTGATGGGCTACGCCGGGGTGTATTCGAGCTTCCTCAAGCACGCGTACCGCGCCGCCGAGCAGTACGGGGTGAGTGGGGCCGACGTGTTGTTGGAATGCGGCCGCCAGGAACTTGTCGGCGGCCAAGAAGACCAGATCATCTTCATCGCCGCCGAGCTCGCCGCTGCCGCCGTTTGATCGGTGGATCGTGACTGGTGTGCGCTGTGGTGGCGCGTGTTGGTCACGGACGGGCCCGGTGGTCCGGATCGGGGTGGCGGGGTGTTCGTGACTGGCGTGCGCTGTGGTGGCGCGTGTTGTCACGGACGGGGCGTGGTGGCTCGGATCGGGGCGGCCGTTTGATCGGTGGTTCGTGACCGGTGTGCGCTGTGGCGGCGCGCGTTGGTCACGGACGGGGCGCGGTGAATCGTCGGTGACTCGGTCAGCGGCGCAGGTGCTCGATCACGCCGGTGATCTCAAGGAGACGTTGCGCTGCCCCGGAGAGTCCGTCGACGCAGACCCGGGTACCTTTCGCGGCGAGGTTCTGGCTGGCGGCGATGATCACACGCAGACCGGTGGAATCAACGAAGGTAACATCGCTCAGGTTGAGCACGATCTCGTGGGGCCTGTCGACAGCGGCGTCGTTGATGGCAGTGCGGAGGATCTCCGACGTTGCAAGATCGAGCTCGCCCGTTACCGCGAGCAGCACGGTACGAGCATCGTTGAGGTCGACCTCGGGATGAACAGACAGGGCGGAGGCGGTCATAGCGTGATCCTCATCGCGCGGCGCCGACGGGGCGCGGTCCGGTTTTGCTGGTGGTCATGGAACACGCGGAATGCGGCTGCGTGGCATGGGGCTGCGCGGTAACCTGCGGCTGCGGTGCGATCGGCGCTGGTGGTGGCGGGACGGGTGGAGTGGCGGGCACGAGCGGGTCGGGGTGGGATGGATTGAGTGGATCCGGTGTGTCAGACATGAGGGCTCCTGGCGCGTGTGGCATGTGTGGTCGTCGACCACGAACACCAATCGACACCTTGCCGCTACCCGCTCGGTGCGCCCGTTATGCATCGGGTTTCTATGGCCATCCAGGTCTCGGGACTGGGCTGGGCACGACTGGGCAGGGGCGGATCAGGCCGTTCGGCGGTGCCCCCATGCGCGGACATGGCTGCGGCAGCGCGTTGGCCGAGCGGTGCGGCGCGGGAACCCGAACGGATCGTCGGCGACAACGGCTTGACCCTCGGAGACGAACGGGTCGCACAACGCATCGCCGGGGAACCGCCCAACTGCATCGCCCCACACGATCTGCACCACATGCGGGAGTTGCCCAGAGCGCGGTGCCCGACCCGACTGGGTGAACCATGCGGCCATGCGCGACGGGTCGTTGGCCAGCCAGTGCCCCGAAACGGTGCGCAGCATGAACGAGGCATCGCCGAGCCACTGGGCTTGGTCGACAGCGAGCGGCTGACCACGGCGCGCGTGGTTGTTGACATGCGTGGTGAGCTGCAATGCATGCACCGGCGACAGGCCGGTGACGAGCAGTTCAGGTACGCCGTGGTCGACCAGACCGATGGTGTAGGTGTAGCTGTCGGCATCGAGGGGGTGGCAGCCGCACGTCCTGTCGGCGCACTGGCCGAAGCCGACCGCGACCAGCGCGAAGCCGTACTGGCGGACGAGACCGGCGACGCGGCGGGTGTCGAGAATCTCCTCTGTCGGGTTGCCGGCAGCCGGGTTCATGGCCGCCTGGTGCACAA
>JAYURF010000499.1:0-9578 GCA_043756365.1 Acidimicrobiales bacterium | reverse complement strand
GTGTGCCCTCGACATGCTCGAGCGCATCGCCGACGGCGTGCGCTTCCGCTCGAGCATGGTCCGCGATGTACTCGCTTCGACGTCGGAAGCCGCGCTGGCATCGCGCCGGCTCGGCGCACATCGAGCCGCCATCGCCGGAGACGACGACCGCGACGGTGGCGGTGGCGGGTCGAGCGATCGTCTTCTCGTCAACCGCAACGGTCACGGAGTCGGCGTGTAGGTGAGGGTGGTGTTGGTCTGGGAGCCGGCACCTACCGCGACCAGATGGCACGGAGGCGTCGTGAAACCCGCCTTGAAGGCTCCACAGATCGTGCTGATCCCGGGCTCCATGAACATGTAGACGCCAAACTGGTTCCGTGGTGCGCCGTTCACGATGACGTCGACGCCAAGCCCCGCCGGAGCCACCGCCACCTGCAGAAGACCCAGTAGGGCGTAGGCACCGTCAACGGTCGTGGTGGCCGACGCTGCGACGTTGATCGTCTGACACGGTGGGGTCATGAAGCCGGGCACGTCGCTGAAGCAGATTTCGTGAGCACCGACCGACGACTTGACCCAGGTGAGTCCCCAGTCCGCTCGGGCTGACCCGTCGACGATGATTCGTGCCGCGACCGCTGGGCTGGTAGTCACGCGCAAGAACCCGGTCACACCCTGACCCGGCGCCGGTCCCGGGGACGGGAGGGCGCTCGGAGTGAAAGTTCCCGTGACTGTCGTCGTCGCTCCAGCGGCAACCACCACCGACTGGCACAACGGGGCCTGATGGAGCACAACGTCACCCCAACAAACCTGATGCGTGCCGGACTCGATGAAGGCGAACAATCCGTACTCATCGCGGGCAAGGCCATCGACGAACACCGTGACCGGAAGCCCGGCCGGTGCCACCCCAACTTGCAGCAGGCCAAGTGGCGTGAAGCTGCCCTCGGCTACGGCTGTCTGGCCGCCGATGACCGTGACGATCTGGCACGGTGGTGCCACGAAACCAACGACATCGGTCCAACACACCTCGTGGTTTCCGACCGGCATAGTCAGCCAATCGATGCCCCAGTCATGGCGGACCACTCCGTCAACGCTGATCCGTGACGGCACCGGCGGCGAGGTGGTGGCTCGCAGTAGCCCGACCGGACCGAAACCGGCCGCTGGGAGAACGAAGTTCTCGTGACGCGTGGTATCCGTGGCCCCGCCGGCGCCGGTGACTGCGAGGTCGGTGACGACGAGTACCTCGTCGGCCAGCCGAACCGTATCGATCCACCAGCCGTCACTGGCGACTGTGGCGTTGTTGCCAAGCCGGAATCGGACGAATATAGAGCTGCCGACGTACGAGCTGAGATCGACGACCGACTCGACGAAGCCGAGACTCGATCCAGTGAATCCTGGCCGAACACCGACGGGATTGGACGCGGACGACATCTGGTTGGTGTAGCCATTGCGGGTGAAGAAGGGCCCCACATCAGACCACGTGGTCCCATTGGTAGACACCTCCACGACCCCTCCGTCGGCGCGGAACTCCGTTGCAAACAGATGCCGGAAACGCAAGGTGGGTTTCGTGCCGGTCACGGGGACAGCCGTCGCGGTCGTCAGGCGGCGCTCGCTGGCAGTCGCGGACCCAGCGGCGCTGAGTGCACCGGTGGCCGCCTTGAATGACCAATCAGGCAACCCGCCGCTCTGACCGATCACCCACTGACCAGTACCTGCTGCGAATGCGTCGTCAAGCCAAATTGTCGATCCAGGGCCCTGATTGACGATCACGGAGTATGAACAAGTCCCGAACTGCGCGGGTGGCAGCGTGCCGACTACGAGCGACACAGACGAAACCCCGGCAACCCCGCCGCAGGTGGCTGAGCCGGCAGCGTACGTACTGCCAGCGGGGATCTGCCCAGTAACCGTGACCGCGGAGATCGGGTTCACTGAGTTGTTGGTCGCTGTGGCCGTGTAGGTGACGACTCCGCCCGGCACGACCGACTCGGGTGAAGCGGCAGTGACGAGGTTGATGTCGAGGCACCTGTTGGGAACATCGAAGGCCTGGGTGCCGTCGGATCGGTTGGTAGGGCTGCCCTGCGCTGCGGTCTCGCCGAGCCCTCGCTTGGCGAATGCTGTCCAGATGAGGCACTGGTTGGCTCCAGCGTTGTTGAGCGAATCGGCCAGCAGGATGGCGTTGCGGGCATCGATGAAACCGGGGCTGCATGGCTGCAGCTTCATGCCGTCGAGCACCAGTTGGAGTGCCGTGATGTTGCCGCCCGTACCGCCGACCCAGTTGGGGTCGAATCCGTCGCGCTGGATCAGCGCCCAGCTCATGTCCCACAGCATCGCTGCGAAGGTGGAGCCGACGCCGTGCGGGATGGTCGCGGACTTGATGGTGTCGTAGGTCCGCGGATCGACGGCCATGTCGGTGCTGTACGGAACACCGCGGATGCCCACGCCGCTCGGCGGCTGGCCGAGTGAATACGTGCCAAACGGGCGAGGCATCGCCCCGGTGTCGCCGGGCTCGATGGTGAGCATCATCGCGAGGTAGTCGCTCCATCCCTCTCCCGCCTGTTCCTGGTTCTGCAGGCAGGTGACGTTCGCCGGACCACCGGTGAGCCGGTTCGATACGCCGTGGCCAAGCTCATGGGCAATGACGCCGTTGTCGAGGGCCGTGTCGCGATCGGGGGTGGGGGCGGTGAACAACATCAGCTGCAACCGGCCGGCGCTCCCGTCGGGCGGAGTAGTGAAGTCGGCGTTGTTGACACCGGAACCATCTTGCACCTCTACAAGAATGGCATCGTTGGCGACACCGCCACGGCCGTAGTTGTTGGTCTGGAAGTTGCCACTTTGTTCATCGAAGCCATAGTGGTAGAGAACATCATGGAATCGATTGGTGAACTGGAACGCGTTGATGACCGACGCATTGCGATAGGTTGACGGGGCCTGAGCCAAATCGATTGGAGCGTCGAACACCAGCGATGCGCCACCATCGGGTTGGCTGCCCACATCGATGACGTTGTTGGCGTCGGTGTCGGTGTAGGCGGTCACGTTGTTACCGCTGGTGAGGTTCGATTCAGCGCCGGCGACACCATTGGTGTCGTGCCAGCCCCATGGAGACGCAAGCGAATCAGCCGGATCAACGGTGACCGTTCGGGCACCGAAGCTCGGCGCCTCGGTCGGGGCGGGGTAGCCGTTGTAGGTGGCGTGACTGGAGAAGTTGATCTCGGCAAGCTCGCGGCCGGTGTCTGCGTCGACACGAACGAGCCACCAGTTGTCGCCGCCAATCTCGCGGATCACTGCTTCCCAGGCGAGTTCGATGGCGCCCGTTGACTCGTTGGGTTGTAGAACCAGGCGGGCAGGAATCGGGTCGGCCGACACGCCCCCGGTGCTCACCGTTGTGGACGAATCGACGAGGCCGGATTCGGCCACCTGTCGGAACGGCTCCGTCGGCGACAGCCCGACAGCGGCCGCCGCCGACCGCACTCCCCCGAGTGCGGTCAGCGAGGGCCTCGCAACCTCGACGTTGATGTCGAGGCCGGCCTGAAAGCGGTTGCCGGTATCGAGCACGTTGCCGTCGGCGTCAACAACGACACTCATGACACCGCCCGCCACGTCAAGGCCTGCGAAACGTTGTTGGAGGTGCACAACCCGGGCACCGCTGCGCTCGAGCGTGACGACATCGGTCACGGCGAGATCGGCCACGTCACCGGCTTCGAGGCCGAGAGTCGACGCGTTGACCGCGACGTGATTGAGGGCGACGGCCTTGGCATCGTCGGAGTCGATCGACGCGGGTCCGGCGGCGAATCCGCCGACCGGGCCAGCGACGACGATGAAGGACCCACAGATCGCCCCGATTGCGGCGAGCCTGAAGGTTCGCTGATACACGTGCCGCGCCATGGTGGTGTCGTTCCGCCGAGGGGATGGGAAGCTTCGGTGAAGCGGTGGAGTCAGGCGGCGTCGGTGGCAGCGCTGTGGCGGCGACGAGCTGCAACCCCGCCGACGAGCGCTGCGCCTGCGCCAACGGCGAGCAGTGCCCACAGCAACACCGGGCCCGAATCTGCCCCGGTGACCGGGATGCCGCCGCTGGCTGCGCTGGCACCGGAGCTGGCAACGACGGCGCCGGTTCCGGCACCCCCGCCGTAGGGGGTAGCCGACACTTGGTCGACAGCGACGACACCGAACAACCCGGTGATCACGAGGATTGAGAGACGCTTGTACATGTGAATGAACCTTTCTTTGGTGGGGGAAGAAGCTCGATTGGTGGAGATGAGTTTCATGACGGTGACGCCACGTGTGCAGGCCGGAAATCGACGCTGATCACCTTGGAGTCAGCGGATTCAATAGCGGCACGAGGGGTTTGGGGTTTGTTGGTCTCGATGCCGAGCAAGGACCAGAACAGACTGGACAGCATGGTCTGGGTTCCCAAGATGAGTCCGAGGGTGGCGGGAGCGACGAGCCGAATCGTTTGGGCACCGTCGAGCTCACCAAAACCGGTGTTCTGCCAACGAGCAAGTGACGCAACCGCGGCGGCACCGCCGAGACCGACGAGACCCACCCCGGCGAGGAGCCCCCGCTCAAGGGTGAGGTGCCGCTTCACCCGCTCGTAGCGCTGCCCGGAAGGCAGGAACCCCTGTTGTTCCCCGTAGCGGCGGGTCAGCATCGCGAACCACATCGCTTGGTACCCGAGCACTGTGGCAGCGGTTGCGTAGAGCAGCGTTCCGATGTCGAAGCCAACCCCGCCGATGGAGACGGGTCGCACGACGAGCACCGCAGCGGTGAGCAGACCGGCGACGAAGGCAATCGCTCCAGGCACCAGGAAGAGCCACTTCGGGCTGTAGAGCAACAGGAATCGGAGGTGCCTCCAGCCGTCCCGAAACGACCGTAGATGCGGTGGCCGTGAGCGTCCGTCGCGATGCAACACCGTGGGCACTTCGGAGATCTGCCGCTTGGCCAGTGCGCTTGCGACGACCAGCTCCGACGCCCACTCCATACCGGTGGTATGCAAGCCGAGGTTCAGGACCGTCTGACGACGGAACGCACGCAGTCCACAATGGAAGTCGCGCACCGGGATCTCGAACAACTTGCGGCCGAGCCACGAGAGGACTGGGTTGCCGATCCAACGATGCAGCCAGGGCATTGCGCCGTCGTCGATGCCGCCGGCGAAACGGTTGCCCATCACCAAGTGGTCGCCGTGGCGAAGCCGATCGACAAATCCGTCGAGTGAGGAGAAATCGTAGGAGTCGTCCGCGTCGCCCATGATCACGAACACGCCCCGTGCGGCACGAACTCCGCCCATGAGCGCTGCCCCGTAGCCGCGGTCGGTGATCGACACGACCCGGGCACCGGCTGCTTCGGCCAGTGCGATCGAGCGATCGGTCGAGCCGTTGTCGGCGATGAGCACCTCGCCGCGGATGCCGCTGGTCTGGAGGTATCCGAGCGCCTTGCGGATGCAGACCTCGATGGTCTCCTCCTCGTTGAGGCACGGCATCAGGATCGTGAGCTCGAGCGAATCGTCATTCACCGACCGTGGTAACTGACGACGGTCAGTGTCACCCGCCGAGTCCCATCGCACCGAAGTGAGTGGAATGCTTGCCACCCGCTGTATCGCCGTCATTTCGCCCTCCGCCTGTTGAGCTGCGGTCTTTGTACAAGCCGCCCGGCCCGTCATCCGCTTCGAGAAAGGTACCAAGAACCGTCGAATAGGTCCATAAAGGAATCGTCAAGACCTTGGGATCATTCGCGCTCTATGCCAACGCCCAATCGCTCAGCGTGACGACATCAAGTCGGCCGCGCATGCGCTCGCGGAAAGCAGACGAGCCGAGTTGTCGAGCACTTCCACGATCACCGTTCGGCCGGCTGTAAACACGATGTCGATGCCGCCGGCTGCGACCGCCGTATCGATTGCGCGCCGGCTCGATCCGTCCCACCCGCGTGGGAGAAACACCCAGTTCACGCGACACGTGCGGAGCTGTTCAAGTCCGGCGTCCGTCGGCCACTGGCCCTCGCCGAGCAACCCGTCGGCCAGCAGGGCCTCGGCTCGCTCGGATTCGAAGAACAGCCAGTCAACGCGCGAGGACACGATCGCATCGATCCCGTAAGCCTCTAACCACCAACCGGTGGGCACACCATCCACCGACGCGGCGAGGACTCGATCGGTCGAGCGGACATGGTGATCGAGCCATTCCACTGCCTGGATGGTCCCCTCGGGGGTGAAGGCTGAGAAAGCCTCGGTGCTCGATCGCATTCGCGACGGCGCGACGACCACCATCCAGACGAGCAACGCCTGCAGGACCAACACCACGATGGCTGGGGCCCGCGCTGCGGATTGGCGAGCGGTTGCGAACGACAACCCGCAAATGGCAACCGCCAGGCAACTTGGCACGATGTACACCGCACGTAGCTCTGTGAGCGCGAGCGAGGCGATCGCTGCGGCCATCAACGCGGTCAGCGTCCGCCACAGTTCCGTGTGCGGCGCACGGTCTCGGTACGTCCATGCGGTGGCACATCCGACGAACGCGGCGGCGAAGGCCACTAACCAGATGGGCTGCGGCATCCCGAGCACGCCGTCGACCGAGGTGATCCCGCGGACCGCCGTGGCGCGACCCTGTGGCAGACGCTGTCTGCTGACGATGGGCAGGTACCACGGAGCGAGCACGGCCAGCGGAGCGCATGCCCAACCGGCTCCTGTGACCCATCGCCATCTGCGGTCGATCAAGGCCAGCGCCAATGCGATCGTGACAGCGACAGCGACAGCGACGAGAATCAAGGTAGAGATCAGACCAACGATGGTGGCGAGCGCGCCGCACCGAAGCGCCGTTCGACGTGACGGGTGTTCAGTCCAGCGAGTTGCCGCGCCTACCGCTACGGGCATGACACCGAGGGCCAGGAGTTGAGGAGTTCCGCCCCAGGCAACCGCTGCCGATGTGGCCGTGCTCACGCCGAGCGCAAGGGCGGCCCCTGCGGCCCACTGGGCGCGAACGTGAGGTCGCGTCGCGATCCACACCCCGCATGCCGGCGCAACCCCGGCACCGGCCTGCAGCAGGCGAGATGCCCACACGTCGCCTGCCACCCACCGCGCAGCCGCAACCAAGGCGGGCACGATCGGCGGATAGACCACGCCACCGAGGTCGACGGCTCCGGACCAGCTCTGCGCGATCCGGGCGAAGTTCGCGAAGTCGACCCCTACCGGCTCACCATGTCGGGATAGCTCCAGGAGACGCCAGGTGAACAACGCTGCGCCCACCGCAACCATCGCCAGCCACTCGGCGCGCTGCGGTGAGTCGTGGGTGCCTGCACTCACGCTACCCATGTCAAGGTCGGCAGGATTCGACTCGATCGACGACGATGACGCTGTCGGATCGATCGATCTCGGTGTAGCAGTCGGTGATGAACCGCTCGGCGAGTCCGGTGTTGCGCCACACCACCACACGAGTGGCACCGACATCGTCGGCCAGTGCGTGCTCATCGAAGACCGCGACCTCGCCAGCCGCTGCGTACCCTGCCCGTGCGGTCCAGAGAAACTGGACTCGCTCCGAGCCGATGACGTCAAAATCGAGGGGGTCCGAGGCGCCGTAAAGTGTCGCGCGCGCCGGTGCACCACTGCCCACGATACGAAGGTTGGACGTCATCTCACGGGTTCCTGCGACCAGATGAAGGGTGCTTACCTCCGTCGAATCAACCCGCGACGCAGTCCACGGACCCCCGGCCGGGGCGAACACCACGTGCCAGTCGTTGTCCTCCGTCGCCTGGCTTTCGGCAGTCATCCGCACGGCATTGTTGCGTAGCTCGATTCGAAGCTCGATCACCTCGACCGGGCGTCGACCGCGCAACGTCAGCAGCAGCTTTTCGTCGTCCGTAACAATGGCCGCCGCGCTCACGACGGCGAAGGGCCACCGAGTTCGGGCCACGTCCAGTTCCGCGAGCGGGTAGTACCAACCGGCGAAGGACGCAGCTATCCGAATCGAGTAGTACCCCTCGTCAGTGCCGGCGATGGAGGCTTGCAGCTGCCCGTTTTCAACGCCAACCTGCCCGGCGAAGAAACGCTGCAGCTTGCCGCCGAAGACGGTTTCTTCGCCAGAGGTGGACAGCCATGGGCCGATCGGTGACCATGCCGGTTCCGACGCAGCCGCATTGACGAACCAGTTCGTGGGCTCTGCCGTCGACGTCGCCCAGTGACTCGATACGGCGAGGCCGTCGGCGGTAACGGATCTGGCAAGCACGGCAAGGTCGGATTGCTGCACGCGGCCGTAGTACGCAACCGCTGCGTCGAGCCGAACAAGGAAGCCGGTCTGCGCGATCAGCAACACCGTGACCAGCGTGACCGCCAACGGCAACGCTGGCGACGACTGGCGCAGCATCGCAGCCGTCCTGCGGACGAGCGGCACGCCGACCTCTGCGATGGCAATCGCGACGAGGACGGGGAGCAGGTACACGAAGCGTGATTGGTAGGACGGATCGCCTTTGACGACGGTGGTGCCCAAGATGAGGAGTGCCGCGACGGAAAGGGCCGCCGGTTGCGAACGGCGATGGAACAACAAGAACGGTGAGATCACCGCTACCAGGTTGACCGCAGCGATGAACTGGTGTTCGCGCCCCGCCCAGCCCAGCAAGCCCGACAACACCGACAGATCCGGGAAACCCAGTTTGGATTGACTCGGCGCCTGCACGCCGAAGTAGTAGTAGGACGACACCAGCACGAATGGCAAGCCAGCGGCCGTGCCCATGACCCACGCGACCGGTGACGTGATGCCTCGTGGGCGACGGAACCATCGACCGGTTTGACGTAGCGGTTGCGGTTCGATCGTGACCCCATCGTCGGTGGGCCCGGGGGGTTTCGGCCAGACCCGGCGACGCGTCCGGCCGACGATCTCCCATCCCAGCCGCGTGCCAACGAAGAACACCGCCATCAGCGCGGCGACCGGATGCGTCGCGATGGACAGCCCGACCATCAACCCGACCAGCCATCCGCCCTTGGAGCTCGTCGCCCATCGGTCAGCAGCCGCCAACGCGGCAACTGCCGTGGCAAGGCCGAGGAGGTTGGCGCCACCTCCCCAACCGAGGAGCTCGGCCAGAACCGGTGTCATTGCAGCGACTGCCGTAGAAGCGACAGCCACGTTGCGATCGTGCCACCGTCGCATCAGGGCGTAGATCGCCAACAGGTACAGCGCGTACGACAGGCACATCGCATACAGCACCGCCGACCACGAATCGACCATCGTCTCGAACACCAGGACGAGCGTCGGGAACAGCGGTGGATGAATGCCGGGCAGGAGATCGCGAGAACCCCTGAGCCACTCGGCCTCGGCGACGAAGTGTGCCGCATCCAGCGGCAGCCACAGCGGCGTTTCGCCGTGGATGAACCTGACCAACGAGCCGGCCACCACCACCAGTGCGGCAAGCGACGCAGCAACCTCGGCCGATCGGCTCCATCGGAACTCCCGGCGCCTCGCTGATCGAGCCTGACCCCGATCGGCTAGGGGAGGATTCGATCGGGGATCGTCGGCGGCGGGCGTGACCTGGTGCCGGTCTGCGGGTTTGGCGGCAGGTTTGCCGGAGGCTGGCACAACAGCACGGTGGGCAGGCTTGATCACCGGTAGTAGCGCCGGTTGGGCGGCAGGCTT
>JAYURF010000498.1:0-9594 GCA_043756365.1 Acidimicrobiales bacterium | reverse complement strand
TTCATGGTGCGCGAGGTCGTCGCCGGGTTCGAGCTCCCTCCCGAGAAGGTGCACCTCGTACCGAACGGGGTCGATCCGGCTCTGTGGGCGCTCCCGCCACGCACGACCGCAGCCGAGCAACTCGTGGTCGCGTGGGGCCGGGTGCAGTACGAAAAGGGCTTCCAGGTGCTGGTGCGGGCGATCGCCGATCTGCGCCACCGCCTGCCAGGGGTGCGGTGCGTCATCGCCGGTCGGGGCAGCTACCTCCCCGAGTTGCAAACCCAGATCGAGGTGGAGGGTGTGGCCGACCTCGTCGACCTTGCCGGTTTCGTGCCCGACGACGATCTGCGCGCCATTCTCGGTCGTGCCGGGTGTGTGATCATCCCGTCGTTGTACGAGCCGTTCGGGATCGTTGCGCTCGAAGGCATGGCTGCGGGTGCCCCGACCATCGTGGCCCGCACCGGGGGTTTGGCCGAGATCGTCGACGGCACCGACGCCGGGTTGCTGTTCGAGCCAGGCAACCACCACGACCTGGCCGACAAGATCCATCAGGTGCTCACCAACGCGATCACCGCAGCCTCGATGCGGACCAACGCGGCTGCGCTGATCCGCGACCGCTACACCTGGGACGCGATCGCCGCCGCCACAGCGCAGGTCTACGAGACATCCCTCACGCACTGAACCCGCTGAACCCGCTCGAACCACCGGCCCCACATGATCTGGGCAGGATTTGTTGCGGATTCCGATAGGAATCCGCGCCAGATCTTGACAGTCGGCCAGGGTGGGGCATCAACCGCCGTGGCGCCGGAGCCAGATACCCTTCGCGCCCATGCGTGCCGTCCGACATTTCACGGTGATCCCAGCGTTGCCGACCATTCTCGAGCCCCTCCGCGAGGTGGCCACCAACCTCCGCTGGACCTGGGATCGCGAGACCAAGCAACTCTTCGAGCGCCTCGATCCTCAGGCGTGGGAAGCGTCCGGGCACGACCCGCTCAAGCTTCTGGCCACGATCGAGCCGGAGCGATGGGAGCATCTCGCCGCTGACGACGGTGTGGTGGCCGCCACCGCTGCAGCGGCGCGACGGCTGCGTTCGGCGATGGAGGATGCGCGCTGGTTCCAGGAGCGCACCGAGTCACCGTTGAATCTCGTCGCCTACTTCTCGCCCGAGTTCGGCATCAGCGAGACCCTCCCGCAGTACAGCGGCGGGCTCGGCATCCTCGCCGGCGACCACCTCAAAGCCACGAGCGACCTCGGCGTGCCCCTCGTCGGCATCGGCCTGCTGTACGCCGAGGGGTACTTCCGCCAAAGCCTCAACGCCGACGGCTACCAGGAGGAGCGCTTCCCCCGCCTCGACACCAGCGGGCTCGCGCTGACCGACACGGGCGTGCGCGTCACCGTCAACCTCGCCGGAGACACCGTGACCGTGCGGGCCTGGGAGGTCCCGGTTGGTCGGGTCCGTCTGTTCCTGCTCGACACGGCTGTCGAGGGCAACAGCGAAGCCGGCGCCAACATCACCAACCGCCTGTACGGCGGCGACGCCGAACACCGGCTTCGCCAGGAGATCGTGCTGGGCGTCGCCGGCGTGCGCGTGCTGCGCGCCCTCGGGCTGCAGCCCGAGGTGTTCCATACCAACGAGGGCCACGCCGGCTTCCTGTCACTCGAACGGATCCGCGAGCTCGTCGCCGCCGGGCTGAGCTTCCCCGAGGCAGTTGAAGCGGTGCGTGCCGGCGGGGTGTTCACCACCCACACCCCGGTGCCCGCCGGCATCGACCGGTTCGAACGGTCGGCGATGGAGCGCTACTTCGGTTCGTTCGCCACGGAGTGCGGCACCGACTTCGACACGCTGATGAGCCTCGGCCACCGCGCCGACGACCCGGGCGACACCCGTTTCAACATGGCCGTGATGGGCCTGCGCCTCGGTGGCAGATCCAACGGTGTGGCTCAGCTGCACGGCGAGGTCAGCCGAGAGATGTTCGGCGGCCTGTGGCCCGACATCCCCGTCGACGAGGTGCCGATCGGGGCGATCACGAACGGCGTCCACGCGCACACGTGGGTGAGCAACCCGATCGACGCGATTCTTGGTAGCGCGGTCGGCTCGGTGTGGGACGGGGCCGATGATGCGTCATGGAAGGGCGTTGCCGGCGCTCCCGCCGATCAGATCTGGGCGGCGCGCCGTGCCGGCCGTGCCGACCTCGTCGGGTTCGTTCGCTCACGCCTCGGCGACGCGCTCCTCGATCCCGATGCGCTCACCATCGGCTTCGCCCGCCGCTTCGCGACATACAAGCGGGCAACGCTGTTGTTGTCGCAACCCGACCGGTTGCGCGAGATGTTGCTCAGCGCCGACCGTCCGGTGCAGTTCGTCTTCGCGGGCAAGGCCCACCCCGCCGATCAGCCAGGCAAAGACATGATCCGCGACATCGAGCTGTTCGCCCGCAACCTCGACGTCGGCCACCGGTTCCTGTTCATCCCCGACTACGACATGGCTGTCGCCCGGCTGATGTACCACGGGTGCGACGTATGGCTGAACAACCCGCGCCGCCCGCTCGAGGCGTGCGGGACCAGCGGGATGAAGGCCGCGCTCAACGGTGCACTGAACTGCTCGATCCTCGACGGATGGTGGGACGAGTGCTACGACGGCGACAACGGATGGGCCATCGCCTCAGCCGACGACGACCCCGACACGGCCCGCCGCGACGTGCGCGAAGCCACCAACCTGTTCGGGTTGTTGGAACGCGAGATCGTGCCGCTGTTCTACCGACGCGACGGCGCCGGGATCCCGCACGGATGGATCGACACGATGAAGCACAACTGGATGTCGCTGGGCCCGTTCATCACCGCCGCCAGAATGGTCCGCGAGTACACGACGGCCCTGTACGAGCCCGCTGCAGCGAGCGCACACGCCATCGCCGCTGGCGATTGGGCGCAGGCCCGCTCGCTGGCGGCGTGGAAGCAGGCCACCATTGCAGCGTGGCCGACGGTCCAGGTCACCAGCGTCGATGCCGATACCAGCCCCGCCCACGAGGGCGATTCGCGCCCGGCGCGGGCCCAGGTCCAACTGGGAAAGTTGTCGACCGGCGATGTCGAGGTGCAGTTGATCCACGGGCCGATCGGCTCGTCCGGCGACTTCATCGGTCGGCCGTCGATCGTGGCGATGACCCATCTCGACAACGGCACCTATTCCGCCACCTACCGCGTCGATGCGGCAGGCCCCTACGGGATCACGGTACGCGTGCTCCCGGTCCACGTCTCGCTCGTCTCTCCCGTCGAGCTCGGACGTGCCGCCTGGGCGACCTGACCAGTCTCGACGAGCTCTTACGGATTACCGGCCGGTGAACTCGGCCCGCCCGGGGCCGCTCGCCAGGAAGCTCTTCACGCCGATCTGGCTGTCGTCGGTGTCGAACACCTCGGTGAACAGCTGCCGCTCGAGCAGCAACCCGTCCGCGAGCGGACGGTCCAGGCCCGAGTCGACGGCGCGTTTGATCATCGCCTGGGCGGCCAAGGCGCCGCGGGCCACCTCGGACGCCAGCGACAGCGCCCGGTCGTGGAGGAACTCGGGGGCCACCACCTCATCGGCGAGGCCGATCCGCAGCGCCTCGTCGGCTTTGACCTGCCGCCCGGTGATCATCAGTTCTTTGGCGCGGCTCGGCCCCACCAGGCGGGTCAGGCGCTGTGTGCCGCCACCACCGGGGAGGATCCCGAGCAACACCTCGGGCTGACCGAAAACCGCCCGCTCGCTGGCGACGCGGTAGTCGCACGCCATCGCGAGCTCACACCCGCCCCCGAGCGCGTAGCCGCTCACTGCAGCGATCACGAACCGCGGCAGCGCAGCAACCGCGTCGAGTGCGGTATGGAACCCGAGCCCGATCCGGCCGGCCTCGGCGCTGCCACCGAACTGGCTGATGTCGGCACCCGCGGCGAAGATTCGCTCTCCCCCGGAGATGACCACCGCGCCGGGCAGATCTCCCGCCAGATCGGCCACAACCTGGGTCAGATCTGCCAGCAGTTCCTGCGACAGCGCGTTCACCTTCGGGTTGTTCAGTGTGACAACAGCGACACCGTCGTCACGGCGTTCGAGGAGCACAAGGTCGGCCATGAGCGCGAACCTAGCCGTGGCGGCCATCGACGCCCGATACTCGGGCGGATAGTTCCAGGTCGGAGCCGGCGCGGCGTCAGCCGCCGACGCCGTCGAGCATCTCGTCGGCTGCGCCCCACGGGTCGAGGCTGCGTTCGAGCACCTGCTGATGCAGTTGCTCCCATCGCTCCCCGGTGGTGATCGACCGCGCCCGCTGTTCGAGCCGGCGAGCGACGATCTCGCGTAGTTCCTCGCGCAGCCGGAACTGGCGACGACGGGTGAGCTCGCCGGAACCTTGGATGAAGGCTCGATGCTCGTTCACGGTGTCCCACAGGGTCGACACACCGCTGCCATCGGTTGCGACCACCGGCAGGATCGGCGGGCGCCACGTATCGTGTGCCAGGTCGGACAAGTCGAGCATCTGCTCGAGGTCGCGGCGTGTTTCGTCGACACCCTTGCGGTCGGCCTTGTTGATCACGAAGATGTCGGCGATCTCCATCAGGCCGGCCTTGTTGGCCTGCACGCTGTCGCCCCAGCCCGGGTTCACGACCACGACGGTGGTGTCGGCTTTGCCGGCGATCTCCACCTCGACCTGGCCCACGCCGACCGTTTCGACCAGGATCCACCGTCGCCCCAGCGCATCGAGCAGGCGGATCGCTTCGGGCGCCGACAGCGACAGGCCGCCGAGGTGACCGCGAGTGGCCATCGAGCGGATGAACACCCCGGGATCGGTTGCGTGGTCCTGCATCCGCACCCGGTCGCCGAGGATCGCCCCTCCGGTGAACGGCGACGACGGGTCGATCGCCAGCACGGCAACCTCCAGGCCGAGACCGCGGAGGTGCCCGATGAGGGCACTGGTCAGTGTGCTCTTGCCAGCTCCGGGGGCACCGGTGAGACCAACGGTGTACCCGCCGCCACCATGCGGGTACGCGAGGCGGCCGATCTCACGTGCCTCGTCACCACCGCGCTCGACGAGCGACAACAACCGGGCCAGCGCGGCGCGGTCGCCTTCGCGGGCGGCGGTGAACAGGTCGGTCGGAGTGGCGTGGCGGCGGGTCATCTGAAAGCACTGGTCCAATGCACCGAGGAGCTGGCGGCGGCGAGGAGCCTCTTATTGAAGCAGCCGTCCACCTACGATGACGATTCATGAAACCAGCGAGCCGCCGACGCGTGCACCTCACACGCGATGCGACCACGTTCTCGGGCGCTGTTGCGATCACCATGTGCCTCGCATCGTTGAGCGCACTGACCGCGTGCAGTGGGGCGCAGGACCCCACACTCGGCTCCGTCGGCGAGGTTCCTGTTGCGTCGCCGACCACGCCACCATCAACGTTGCCGCTGGCAGTCGTTGCGCTCACCGTGCCCGACGTGGCCCCGATTTTGTCGAGCGATCTGCCCCCGATCACGTTCCCACCGTACGACACCTCCGACATTCCGGTCGTACTCCCTCCGCTGGATTCGTCGGATCTGCCGGTGATCATCACCGTGGTCGTCGGCGGCGATGGCGATGATGGAGCGGCGCAGGACCGGACCGAAACGCTCGGGCTGGGCATGACGGTGTCGGTGACGATCGTCAACCCGGATATCGCCGACGAGTTCCACCTGCACGGCTTCGAGTTGGGCGATGGCGACGAGGTACCGAAGGGTCAGAGCCAGACGTTCACGTTCGTTGCCGATCGACCGGGCACGTTCGAGCTGGAAAGCCATGTCACCGACGACGTGTTGATGCTGTTGAAGGTGGTGTGATGCGTGGTCGCGGTCTCGCGATGATTGCCCATGAGGGCGGCTGGGACGAGGTGCTGTGGGTCGCCGCCCCGATCCTGGTCGTGGTGGCGCTGCTCGCGCTTGCCCAACGGCGAATCAAGCGGGCTCGCACCAGGCTCGACGACACCGGGCTCGACGACACCGGGCGCACATCCGGCTGAGTTCGCGCGGATGAAGTACGTATTTCTGCGTCATGCCGCGGAAATACGCATCGCGTCGAGGCAAGCATCGGAGGGCCTCACGGGACGCTTGCGGGTCCTCGGCGACGCCCTGCTCGTGCGCCAGTTGCCACCGTCGTTTGAGAATCTGGGCAAACGCCAGGTTCGTTCACCCAAGGTGTGCATCCGCGACTCGGCGTCCATGCGCTCCCCGCTGAGCGAGTTACGGCTTGACCGACGGGAACCGGATCGACACCGAGGTCTACGACCAGACCGCCCGCCAGATCGTTGGCGAAACGTCGATCCCGTCGTCGGTCACCGGAATCGTGATCGGGAGACCCGACGGCGCCCGTGGGCGGTCTCAGTGCCGTTCGATCGAGGCGCCGACACGAGCGAGGCGGCCGACCAGATCGTCGTAGCCACGGTCGATGTGATGCACTCCGCTGATCACCGTCTCTCCCTCGGCGGCCAGTCCGGCTACGACCAGCGCAGCCCCAGCACGGATGTCGGGCGCCTTGACCCGCGCTCCGCTGAGAGACGGCTTGCCGCGCACCACCGCATGGTGGCCGTCGGTGCGAATGTCGGCACCGAGGCGCTGCAGTTCTTCCACATACCGAAACCGTCCGGGGTACAGGTTTTCGGTGACGATGCCGACGCCCTCGGCGACGCACAGCATCGTCACGATGAGCGGCTTGTAATCGGTGGCGATACCCGGATACGGCAGCGTCGCCACATCGATCGAGCGCAGCCGCCCGTCGCTGTACACCGTGAGCCCATCGTGTTGGTCGATGATCTCCAGACCCATGTCGGCAAAGCGCCGCAGAACCATGTCCATGTCGGCGCGCCGAGCACCACGCAGGTGTAGTTCGCCGCCGGCCACCGCTGCTGCAGCGATGTAGGTGGCTGCTTGGATCCGGTCGGTGATTGTGCGGTGGTCGGTGGCCCGCAACGTGCCTGGCTCGACCCCGTGCACCACGAGGGTCGATGAACCGATGCCTTCGATGTCGGCCCCCATCGAGGTGAGCATCGTGCACAGGTCACCGATCTCGGGCTCGCGAGCGGCGTTGTCGATCACCGTGGTTCCCTTGGCGTGCACGGCCGCGGTGAGGATGTTCTCGGTTGCCCCGACGCTGGGGAACTCGAAGGTGACCTCGGCCCCGTGCAAACGCTCCGCGCTGGCAACGACCTCGCCGTGGGCAAACTCGAACGTGGCCCCCATCGCCTCCAGCCCGGCGACGTGCATATCGATGGGGCGCGACCCGAAGTCGTCGCCGCCGGGCAGCGAGAGGCGAACCTGGCCGTAGCGGCCGAGCAGCGGGCCGAGCACGTTGATCGAGGCCCGGATCCGCTCGACCAGTTCGTAGGGTGCCACCGGTTCGATGGCGCCGGCGTTGCACAGCGTCAACTCGTTGGGTGCAGATGCAACCGTCGTCACCCCGATCGCCGCGAGCAGGTCGGCCATGATCGCCACGTCGGCGATGTCGGGCACGTTCGACAACCGGTACTCGCCCTCGGCCATCAGCGTCGCCGCCATCAACTTGAGCACCGAGTTCTTCGCCCCGGGGACCACGACCTCGCCCGACAACGGCCCCGAGCGACGAACGACGATCTGGGATTCGGCCGCGCCATCGGCCTCAGGTGCCGGTCCCGCCTGGGGCGACAGCAGGCCCGGCACCGGCGACGAAGAGGGCGACATGGGCAACCAGTATGCCTGCGATTACTGTCGCCACGTGCGCACCCCCACCCGACGCGTCGTACGGGTCTGGTCGGCGGAAGCTGCCTCGGACGCCTACCTCGCGCGTGACACCCTCCTGGCCGAAACGCCGACCGACCCGGCGCACATCGACCCGGCGCACATCGACGAGACCGCGATCCAGGGCGAGTTCGTCCAGCGCGAGTTCACGCAACGCGAGGGGCCGTTCACCGAGTACCGGCGCACGGTCGAGCGTCATGGCGACGAAATCCGCGACGTCACCACGTTCCGCATGGTCGTGCCATGGTTCGGATGGCTGTTCCGCTGGCCGGTGCGGGCGACGCTGCGCAGTCACCACGTCGGCAACGGCACCCAACCGCGCTGGGCCCCACCCGACCGGCTGAACGCGCACCAGGTGAAGATCCTTGGGTTGCTCGCCGCGGTGTCGATGAGCTCGGCGTTCGTCAACACCCTGTTCACCCAGACCGTCAACTTCGCCGCCGACGATTTCGGCATCTCCGAGCAGGGGCAGAGCTTCGCCGGCGTGATCGTGCGTTTCGGGATCGTGTTGGCGTTGCCGTTCACGATCCTCGCCGACCGCGTCGGCCGGCGCCGGATGATCAACCTGTTGGCGTGGCTGGCACCCACGCTGGCCTCGCTCGGTGCGCTCGCCCCTAACTTCTGGGCGCTCACCGCCAGCCAAACCGTGGCCCGGCCGCTCGGCATCGCCCTCGACCTGTTGATCGCCGTCGCCGCCGCCGAGGAGATGCCGAGGAACAGCCGCGCCTACGCCGTGAGCGTGCTGGCCATGGCCAGCGGGCTCGGTGCCGGTGTCGCGGTGATGACGTTGCCGTTGGCCGACATCGGCCCGAGCGCTTGGCGCCTGGTATACGTCGTGTCATTGGTGTGGCTCATCGCCGCACTCGACGTGTCTCGCCGACTCACCGAGACACCACGGTTCGAACACGTCATCGAAATCCACGGAGTCGGGCACACTCACATCGACCGGCACCGGCTGGCGATCATCACCTCCGTCGCGTTCATGGCCAACCTGTTCGTCGCCCCGGCGTCGTACTTTCAGAACCGATATCTCGACGATGTGCGCGGCTACAGCGGCTCGGGAATCGCGCTGTTCACGATCGCAACAGCCACGCCTGCGTCGATCGGTTTCGTGCTCGGTGGCCGGGTTGCCGACACCACCGGACGACGGCGGCTGCTGGCGCTCTCGCTGCCGATCGCGACCGCACTGTTGGTGGCCTCGTTCACGACCGGGGGCTGGCCGATGTGGGTCGCCGCGTTCGGCGGGGGGTTGGTCGGCGGCATGGCCTACCCGGCGTTCTCGGTGTACCGGACCGAACTGTTCCCGACAGCGCGGCGCGCCCAGGCCGGCGGGCTGATCGCGGCGATGGCCTTGATCGGCGGCAGCATCGGGCTGCTACTGGCGGGCGAGCTACTCGACCGGGGCTGGAGCTACGGCACGGTGATGGCCACCCTCGCGATTGCCCAAGTGTTCGCCGCGCTCATCGTGTTCACCACCTATCCGGAGACCGCGCACCGCTCGCTCGAGGAACTCAATCCCGAGGACGCGTAAGGGTCTCAAGCCACTCGACGACCGCAGCAGCGACCAGGTCGTCGGCACCTTTCAGGTCATGGCGACCGCGCTCGATCCAAACATGGCTGACCTGGCCGGGGATCGTGGCGGTGAACGAGGTCAGCTCGGCGGGCGTGCCGAACGGATCGTTGGTTCCGTGGATGAACAGGCACGGAACCTGTAACCGGGGCAGGTGTTCGACGCGCAGCTTGTCGGGCTTGCCCGGCGGGTGCAACGGGTACGAGATCAGGATCAGTCCCACTGCCACGACCAGCCCGTCGGCGACCGCCATCGAGCACATCCGCCCACCCATCGACCGACCACCAAGAACCACCGC